>DUMW01000101.1 GCA_012839765.1 Bacillota bacterium | reverse complement strand
TTGGCTATCTCCATATATTGGAGACGGAGTCTCTCGATTCCTTCTCTATGCCCTCATCTTTCAATGGACCCGCGGTCTTCTATTTTTTCCAGGCCTTGCCAATCCCCACAAACTTTTGACTCATACTTACATAGACTATGTCGGATCCGGTGCTGCCAAGACCTATTCTACGCCATTGATCAGTTTGTTCTGGTACGCGTGCAGATGACGTTTCATTATCTGAGTGGCGTTTTCCAAGTCCTTACGCCGCAGAGCTTCGATGATTTGCCGATGTTCCCTGTTTACCCGGTCAGTATCCTTGATGGTCTCCTCTGGATCGTAACTTGACCATACCGTCTCAAAGAACTTCTGAAGCACTTCGGTGAACACTGTCAGGGCACGGTTCTTCGTTGCCGCGATAAGCGAGTTGTGGAACTCGCAGTCATTCTGAATTTGGAATCCGGCTGTGCGGGGACCTTCTTCCGCGTCCTTCACAATCTGTTCCATGAGATCGTAATCACTTTCTGTGGCTCTCTCCATCACCAATGGCAATACATTGATTTCAATCAGCCAGCGGGCTTCCATAAACTCTTCTTTGTTGGGTTCCCCAAACTGTAAGCTGAATACAAAGTAATCTTCCAGAACGTTAACATTGGTGTCGGCAATAATTGGACCAATACGCTGCTTTGTCTTGATCACACCAAGGAATTGCAGGACCCGCAGAGCCTCCCGCACCGTCGTCCGGCTCGTCCCTAGCATTTCTGCCATTTCAGTTTCCGTAGGCAACGTATCCCCGGGTTTCAAATTATTCTCCAGGATATACCGTTTGATCGCCTCTTCCACCTGCTCACTTGCAGGACGACGTTGGATCTCCCCAAGCTTCACCATTCATCATCCTCCTCAGGATCCTTCGCACAGAGTCAGCTCTTCAGGGTTCTAATGCAATATTATCACACAATTTGCCAAGGGACAATGGTAGTGGAAGCAATGTGGCCCTTGAAAAAATGGAGACACCAAGCATCCCCGGTATTAACACTCCGGTCGAACTACTCCATCGTGTACAGTTCACTGTCAATATAGAAGGGCAGCCCTTTGTCAATCCCATCTCCATGGGCCCACTGTTCATCTGCCACCACGGCGGCAAATCATATTCTATACTCGATTTCACCCCCCACATACCCCAAAACCTCGCCGTCTCGAAAAAGATGGAGAGTTGGGTTTTCCCTTCCCAATCTCTCCATCTTGAAAATCCAACAACCCGAACTGCCAGGGACACTTAGCTAATCCGAATTCCGTCCCCGGGTAAGACAACGGTTCCAGGGAGCACCACTAGCAATCATGGTCTTCTAGAAACCCCGTAGCAGATCGAGCTGTGAATCAATCAACTCATTGGTCATCTGCTTGATTTCTGCCGGGGAACAAACAGCCGCGGTTAGAGGATCCAGAAGCAGTGAGTGGAACGCTGCTTCCCGATCCGATTCGAGGGCCGCTGTTACGCCCAAGTCAATCATGCCCATAGTGGAGCGACAGATCGCGGCCATTTGTGGTGGCAACTTGCCAACCCGGCAGGGATTGAAACCATTACGATCAATCATCACTGGGACTTCCACACACTCGCCTTGTGGTAGATTATCGATCAAGCCGTAATTGATAACATTCCCATGGATGACAAAGGGTTTGTTTGTAACATGCGCTTCGATAATCCAGCTGGCATACTCCCAGGAACGCTCCAGCTTGATCTCCGTTTCACCCCGGATCACCTTGCGCCGATACTCATCCGTTTGCTTCCGCCAATTGGGCCAATTCCGCGCATAGAATCCACTTTCTCCGCGGTAACCACTCTTGGTATACTTTTCCAGCAAATCTTTCCGCTTGCGGTAGTACGGCAGATACTCACTTAAGTGTCCGCTAGATTCGGTCACGAACGCGCCAAAATGGAGCATTACGTCGCACCGGACCGGATCCCCCTGATAAAACTCACTGTTTTCATCCCGTGCTTGTTCCATCAACACCGGGTACAAGTCTTTACCGTTGTGGGATAGCTCGATAAACCAGGCCAAGTGGTTGACCCCGGCGCATTTCCACTTCATTTCCTCGTAGGGAACACCGGCATATTTGGCAAGCAAGTGACTGGTCCCCTGGACACTATGGCACAACCCGACCACCTGCATAGAACTGACCCGATGGGCCGCTAGACACATCATGCTCATCGGATTCGTATAGTTCAAGATCAGCGCGTCAGGACACAGCTCCTCGGCATCTTTAAGCAGATCCACCCAGACCGGGATGGTCCGCAGCGCCTTCATCAAGCCCCCTGGTCCCAGAGTATCCCCGATACACTGATCCACACCGTACTTAAGGGGAATCTCGTAGTCATACTTCACAGCCTTGGTCCCGGATACCTCGATGCAGTTGATTAAGTAATCACTGCCAGCAAGGGCATCTCGCCAATCCTTCCAGGCGGTGACCGTCCACTTTTCCTCCTTGCCCATCATTTCAACTATTTTCTTGACCATCTGATAGGCAAGGTCCAGTCGTTCTTCGTCAATATCTACCAACGCAATCTCTCCCCCATCAATGGAGGGGATATTCAGGGTGTCAACCATCAACGGCTGGGTGAAGCCACTCCCAGCTCCCAGCATAGTGATCTTTACTCTTACTTGATCCGACTTCATCTACTACTCACAGCCTCCTTGACATCTTAGGATGTTACATATCCACAATGGCAGGCCAATATTCAGTCCCGCAATTCTTCTGGTACGGGATAGCCTACCAAGATCTCCTTGCCCCAATTCTAGGTATTTCTTCTGGGTAGAAGCAAAATCTCCTTCGTTTTTTTGGCTAACATCCACCATTTTTCTCAAATCATTCGCTAATTCTTTCCACAGCGCCCTCTTTCTGCCAAGACACAAGGGCCACCGGCCTTCCTTCGCTAGTGCACCCAGCATCACCCGGGGTGATTCTGTTTTTCAAATACGAAGGAAAGTAAAAGGAAACCGACACAGCAACTGATATACCATTTCATCATTCCCCTTAAGAGCCTTTGGACATGGCTCCATCGAGTATACCCGTGAACTGGCAAGGAAAAGACCTGGGGTTTCCTTGCCAAACAAAATCAATACCTTAGCTTCTAGGTGGGAACAACTGGGAGTCTGTATATGGACAAGTCCTAGGTGTAGCAAGGCTTCTAGGGATGCCTCCCTCCAAAAGGGCAACAGACTCTCAACACCAAGAGGCACCCACCTAGTCTTAGGGACGCAGCGCCCTAGCTGTCCTTGTAGGAGACAACTTTCTACAGATCGATTCCATCATCCACTTACGCCAAGGTGGGCGCATGTGGATGATGGAGACACCGAACTAGTCCAGGAGGATACCTTCTTCGGTTAGGTAGTCAATTATCCGGTCCGAGAACTCCCTAAGGGTCTCTTCCGAGGCAATATGCATTTGACTGGGGTACCAATCACAGATCCCCAGGTGTTTCATGACTACTTTAATGGCATAGAGCAGATTGTTGATGGACTCTGTGTAAGGTATTAGGTTTAGCATACGAAAGACAGCAAGTAGCTGGGACTGTAGCTTTTTTACCAGGGGCAGCTCTCCTTGCGCACAGGCGGTATGAAGGTCTACAAACAACTTGGGGGCAATGTTGGCCAAGGCCGCCACGGCACCATGTCCGCCGAAGAGAAGGCTGGGAGCCACCAACGGTTCACTTCCCTGCAAGAGGACGAAATCCCGTCCTTCAACAGCCTCAATCAACTCCATAAAACGATGCATATCCCCGGTGGTATCTTTACAGCCCACAATGTTTTCATGTTCACTTAAGGTGGCTAGGGTGTTCACCGTAAGTCCACTGCCGGCCCGGAGCGGAATATTATAAACCACCACCGGCAAGGGACTAACATCGGCGATCGAGGTGTAGAAATGGATCAATTCAGCCTGGGTATACCGAAAAAAGTACGGTGGCGTGACTACTACGAAATCCACCGGTGCATCGGCCAGCCGCTCAATATTGGCCACAACTCCCTTTTGGGATGCGGCACTTGCTGCACAGTAGATCGGCACCGGGCGCCCCACTTGCCGACAAGCCTCCGCGGCCGCTTTGGAAAGCTCAGGGGCATGCCGCGCATCAACAACTGGGTACTCCCCCGTTGAGCTGAGCACAAACAGACCATGTACTCCCCGTTCAACTAAAAACCGGACCAGCCTTTTGAAACCGTCGTAGTCCACTTCATGATCCTTAGTGCAAGGCGTCACCAGTGCGGGGATAATCCCACCGGGGCAAGTTCTCTCACTCTTAGCCATAACGCTCCCTGTCCCTTCCGTAAGATTTGACGGTGAAGATCATAGAAAACCCTGGGGATCCGCTCACCCGTCTAACCAATTATTACTATTTACATATTATCATACAAAATAGGTGATGGCAATATTTGTTTAGCGTCCTTGGTGGTGCTATCTCCTCTAATGAGGATCGGGGGGGGAGGAATTCCGGGGCTTCCGTTCCGGAAACCTCCCCGAAGGACTATGTCCCCACACCTAAGGCCCGCAGGTCAACCACCTGACCCGACCGGGCACTTTCGATGGCCCCAAACACCATCGCCAGACTCTTAATATTATCCCTGCAATCGGTCTCCGGTGTGCGTCCTGACCGTAAGGAAGCAAACAAGGCATCAAGGCACCCTTCATGACCTTCCCGTCCGGCGGATGTGGCCGGCACTTCCACCGGAGCAACCTCGGTAGTGAGATCCACCGGTTGATCGAAGGGAATGGCCACTTGGGCCTGAGGTGAACCTTTCCCATCCCATAGGACGGTACCCCGGGTGCAAACCACCCGCCAACTAGACTCCCAAGAGGTGGGGAATCCCTTGGCACACCAACATCCGCGGTAAGAAAACACCACACCATTGTCAAATTCAAAGGTACAAGTCGCGGCGGCATTGCCTTCGTACCAGGAACCCTGGGGATTAAACTCATGGCACCGAACCGAAATGGGATCACCCCCGATGAGAAACCGGGCCTGATCAAAGGTATGTATGGCCATATCCAAGAGCAAGGGGCTGGCCATCGTCTTACGAAAACCCTCCATAATAAGGCCCTAGAAAGAAATCTGCTGCGACAAAAGTAGGTTGGCCGATGGTCCCCGCATCAAGGAAGCTCTTCAAAGAGCGAAGGTTGTTCACGTACCGCCGGTTTTGCATAACCGCGTAGGTCCGGTTGGTCTCCCCCGCCACTTTCACCATCTCCCGGCCCTGCTCCATCGTTGCTGCCATGGGCTTTTCCCCGAAGACATCACAGCCAGCACGAAGGGCAGTGACCACCACATCCCGATGGCACTCGGGGGGCGTGATGTCGAATACGAGATTGGCCTTCGTCTTTTCCAAAAGACGCCCAAAGTCAGAATCAGTGGGACAGTCTAGACCGTAACGGATACGGACATTTTCCGCCTTCTCCAAGTGGATATCCACCAAGCCCACAATCTCACAATGGGAACTGTTCTTAGCGTACTTGACCCAGGCATGGCACATTTGCCCACAGCCCACCACAAGGACACGAAAAGGCTTCATTATCAGGCCCTCCATCTCCAACGGTTATCCTTGAAAGAGATTATCCTATACAATCATACTAGCACTTTTCTGCGGAATTAACTAGTAGAATAGTGAAGTCTATTATTAATTACCGACTTTAGCTATCTTTCGGGGTTGCTGCAGAACGATCAAAGCCCCGTGCTTTCAGCGAGGTTGGTATCAACAGGACGTATAGAGGAACCATCAAGGGTATGGCGGCTACCCCCAACACATTCCGGAAACCAACCAAGCCCGCAAAATAGGCCACTGCTGGCATACCGACAGCCACCGCCACGGTGGCAAGACTGATGGCCAAGGCCGTGGCCTGGCCCGAGCCCGCTACGCCCAAAAGACTGATAAAACCGGGACCGACTCCGGAAAGAACCAGGGCCACCAGTCCCACAATTGCCGTCGCCGCGAAAAAGGTTGACCACAGGCCCAGGGAAAACAGCAACACCGTAGCAACAGCGCAGGACAGTAGGATGTAACGTTTAAGGGAGACTCGATGTGCAAGGAACCTAATTAGGAAACGTCCCAAAATCATACCTGTCCAAAACACCGTAAGGGCGTAGTGACTGTGCTTCGTCCCATAAACAAGGGACATGAATTTTCCAATCCAGATGCTTAGCGCGGCTTCGGTAACCGAATAGGCAGCAAAGGACAAGACCAAGCACCAGTATGCACCGGAAAGATCTTTCCATGGTAAAGACGCCTGGGCCAAAGGGACAGGACGCCATTGGACCATGCGTAAACACAAAAACAGCACCACTGCACATAGGGCCACCATCCGATAGGGAACCTGCCAGCCATAGTTCCACAACAGAAGGGTTCCACTAAGTAGGGGACCTAGCAACAACCCCAAGGCAAAGGCCCCATAGAACCAGTTCAAGTGCTTTGCTCCCTGCTCACCATCTGTATAGTTCATGTACCCAACGGGACTATTGATGAGCAACCCATAGGCAAGGCCAACCATGGCATAAAGGGCTCCGGCCAGTGGGAAAGAGCGGGAGCTGCTGAACAGCAAAAGACTGAGGGATTGGAAAACCAATGCGACACTCAACGTCCGCCCCATACCGAAACGACTGACCACTTGCAAGGCCAAGAGGACTCCTGGGATGGCCGCCCCATAGTAGAGGGAGGCCAAGCTCCCTAGTTTTACCTCATCCACCAGGAAAAAAGCGCCCAGTTCATCCACACAGGTTCCATAAAAACCAAGAACCAATCCTTCAAGGGTAGCAATAAGAAGCATCAACGAGATTGCGGGAGGAAATGTGGTAGTTTCCACTAGGTCTATCCTCCATGTTTTGCCTATCCTTCAATTCCACAAGTGTGGGCAAATCTCGCTAGAAGAGAACACACCACCGCTTCAACTCGTCCTTCTAGCATATGGACGTCTGTACTGTCTCCAAATTATGATAATATTATATGACATATTTGTCCTCGCGCCAATAGCTCCCCTGCCAGATTATCAAATTGGTCAGGACCCGCCACAGGCAGGCCCTGACCATCCTAGGCTAACCTACTGAACTGGCACTGGCTCGCCGTTAATGGTTACACTCACCTTTTCCGGAGAACTGGTGTCGATGCGCACCGAGATGGAGTTTGGAGTAATCGCATTACCCGCAGCCACTCCCACTCCTTGGGCGGAACCAGCTACCGCGGCACCATCAAGCAATCCGCCAAGACTAACGTCGGCACTGATCTCCAGAGTATTAATGGGCACACACACCTGGACGTTGGTCTGCTCATTGGTCTGCACCGGCCCAGTGGTGTTCTCAGGGATAATCGCCATATTCATTCACCTCTTAATCAAATTTTCTTATTTTCTTAACTTACCCTTAGCTGGCGGCACCGCCGGTCTTTGGGACCAAGGTCACGTGCACGTCACCTAGGGGGGTTTTCACAACTCCAGTCCTCTGTTGGGCATCTAACTGCAAGTTCTGAGACCCGGCAAGGATTCCATCAAGGCCTGCGGTGATACCAATCCCGAGGAAGTTCACGGGAACACAGACTTGGACATTGGTTTGTTCATTGGTCTGAACAGGAGCAGGAGCTGGTGTCACAGGCGGGCTAGGACAACAGGCAAAGCGACTGCAAAACCGCAGGTGCCTCAGGTGGTCAGCAACCAAAGTGCTGTAAGCACCTCTATCTACGGGACATGGGCAAGCACATCTGAAACCCACATTGTTCACCTCACTTGTTTTAGCTGCGGAGTGGTTCAAAAGCTTAGTGCTTATGCTTCAATCTATGAGTTAGGCCGGGCCATTGTAATGACCCTTTAGACCTATCTTTCCCTGAGATAGGAATCCCGGGCACAAAAATACCCCCGAACCAGTGTGCAAAAGGGGGTCTGCACTTGGGTTCGGGGGGCATGAAAAACCGGTTTAATCGATGATCAGACCGTTTAGAATTCTCACTGTTCCCTGGGGACAGTTGAACTCCACTTGCACCTCCTCGGGCGCCGACACCTCCACCCGAAGGACCTCCTGGTCCCGATACCAGTACACCGTAATGGGACCTAAAAGCGTGGGCATCGTGCCCCGGCACCACTTCAGATCCCCCGGGTGGGGTTCGATCACCACCTTATCAAAACCTGGTTGGATCGGTCGGACGCCCAACACATGGGTGCTAAGGAAATAGGTGGGCGCAGCTGACCAGGCATGGCAATGACTGCGGGTCATGCGGGGTTTGTCCCGGTGCCACATCTCCCAGAAGGTGGTGGCCCCCATCTCGATCATAAAGCCCCAGTCACGACGGATGATATCGATAAACTCCTGATCCCGTTGGTCCTGTTTCAAAGCCTCCAGTAGGAAGAACTGAAAGAAGGGACTACCGGATCGAACAAAATCCTCGGGCGGGTCGTAGATGATCCTCCGACAGCTCTCCGCCCGTTCTCCCTTGGCTACACCGGAAAGATAGGCGACGGTTTGGGTCTGCTGGCTATACACCGGACTCATACTCCCGTCCGGCCGCAGGCAATCGGTGTAGGCTCCTTTGGTCTCGTTCCATAAATAGCGGTTGATGGCCTCATCAAGTCCCTGGGCAAACACCTCAAAGTCGCGGGCTGTATCCGGTTCCCCAAGGGATGCAGCAAAGGTGGCGGCTTCCCGCAAAGCAACCACCGCCAAACAGTTTTGGTGGGTCACCACTCCCCGGGTAGGGGTATCCATAGGGGCCCAGTCAAAAAGGTTCCACGCCCGAATATCCAAAAGATGTTGCCGGTTCAGGTAGCTTCGCAGCCCAGCCACGTTCTCTTTCACAAACTGAAGCAGTTTTTCTGAACCCGCCCTGTCCTTGGTAAAAAGATAATACTCCCAGCAGGAACGCATCCACAGCAGGCTCCAGGCGGGTAAGATATTCTGCCAGGCACTGGGAACGTGGGATTCAACAATCTTCGAACGTTCCAAGCTTTGACCCGCCAATTCCAAGCACCGGTACCAAAGCCTGGGATCACCGTTAATCACCCAATCGATCAGAGCTTCGTTTCGAGCATCCCCTACCCAAAGAACCTGCTCATAGGTGGGGCAGTCCACGTAGGTGTCCTCACTGCACAGTTCCAAGGTCCGCGCCCCCACCTGCCAGATCCGGTTCAGCAGGGCATCGGAACACTGGAAACTACCCGTATTCCGTTGAGGATAGGTGTTATGCAATACTTCAAGCTTCCGGAACCGCACCGGCTGGTGGAAATCTCGGATGGTAACATAACTGTACCGAAAACCTCTCCGCACAAAGGTCTGATAGCTTTGCCTTCCTCCCCGGCAGATATACCGAAAACTGTTATTCATCCCCTCGGCAAAGTTGTATCGACCATCAGGCTGGATAAACTCGAAGTTGTGAAAATCTAGAATGGTCCCTTCGGGTGCCTCCACCTCCAGCCGCTGGAAGCCCACCACTTCGTCCCCATAATCCAACAGGATCCGTACATCCTTCCCCGGGACCGGATAGACAGTAGTCCATTGATGGTTGTCGCTGAGCAGCGCTTCCACCGCCTCGATCCTCACCTCCTCATCGTGGACCTTATCGGTATAGGACTGGGCAAAGACGTTCACCTCGGGCAGATCCTCGGCAGCCACCTCTCTGAAGAAGGGTTGCTCCAAGGCCCACTCCAGATCCTGCTGCTCCCACACCCGGACAGCGGCCTCCGCGGTGGCCGCTGCCACTAGCGGCCGGCAGAGGATCAAGGATTCGTCCATGTGGTTCGCAGCCCTCTGCTGTTGCCGTTGGGTCAAGGGGAAGGGGCCAATCACTGCCCAGGGACTACCGCCCGCGTCCCCACGACAGGCAAAACGCAGTCTGCTTTCGGTTCTCACCACCAAGCAAAGCTCCACCCCGTGCCGCATTCCCTCATAGGGGATCAGCAACTGGTTCCAACCCTGACGGAGCTTCACCCGGACATCGGACATCAGCTGGCCATTGAGTTTAAAGTCTTGAAAGTCACCTTTGGGCCGGATGAACTCCGCCTCGGTCTCTTCCGGGCTCCAGATCTGGGTGAAGATGTAGGCATGACAGAGCAAATTGTTGGTGGAATAATCCCCGGGTGCCACATAGGGTTTGGGAAAGATGTTCCAAATGTAGGGTGCCGATGTTACAGCTTCCACCTTCACAATCCGCTGCGGCAGCACCGGATCCAGGGTTAAGAAGGGAATATCCCTCGGCTTTAAGGTTATATCCGAAGTCACAGGCCCCACCCCATGGGCCTGGGGCCAGTGGGAATCCTCATAGTTGACACACTTCCAAGGTTCCTCTTTCCGGGCATCATATTGCTCTTCAAAGGCCTGCTGACAACTAATACGCGGGGTAACGGGAACCATCGCTGGCTCCACGGACACCTTCCAGGTACTATCGGTCCCGATCACCCCCTGCTCGGTCTCGATCTGGGCCAACAGCCCCGGCGGTTGCGGCAAGTATTGAAAGTTCCCGAACACCGGGTCGTAGACCAACACCGCAATACAGTTTTTCCCTTCCCGTAGGTAGGGACTGAGATCATATGTATCATAGCGCAAATGGTTGGGCCAGGACCGAACTGGCCCCTGTCCCAGGTATTCCCCGTTGATATACAACGCATACCTACTGCGGGCGGTGATATGACATAGGGCCCTTTTCTGCGCCTCAAACACCCGACGAAACCGCACAAAATTGTTAACAGGGGCCAGTTTTTCTTGGGTCCAGATCCACTGGGCCGTCCACTCCATAACATCAACTCCCCTTTACGGACTTTTTAAGATCCTCACTGGTACTCACTCCATCGGATAGAATCGGACAATGGTACGATCCCACCAAGCGCTTTCACGTTTCCAGACAAGCAAGACAACCTACACCGTACTTCGACACACCCTGTCCCGGGTTCCTCCCGATTGCTTACCGCCCGGAGCACACCCCGGGAGTACAAATCGCCCTTGGGCGGCCCCAACTTCCGGTAGACCAAGGTTGACCCATTGTCGGAGACAATTATGCAATCATGCTACGGGAAGGAGCCGGAAGGATAAGAAACCGGAAAACCGATGGCATGCTCACCTGCACAGGAAAGGGAATACCCAGCTAAACCTTCAGGACGGGAAACAATACCCGTCCTGAAGGAGCCTTTGAGCCTACTTGCTTGCAGTGGCCAACAGAACAGCTCGAGTCTGCTGGTACCACTGCCCATCTTTGGGGTAATCATCGTAACCCTTGAAACCACGCAGTTGCGGACTGTCTACGGGAATACCCAGAGTCTGGAGCAAAGCATAGTCATTCAGGGATTCCCCAAAGACTTCCCACCGAAGGGAGCTGATGGGTCCGTCACTGCCGGGATAAACCACGAAAGTGTCCCCATAGGGCCAGTTTGGCCAAGCATGGGCGGACAGAACCGTATAGGGATCAATCAACTGGGTGGTGGCCCGCTTGTACCAGTAGTTGTAGCCCCAATGGAGAAAACCCCGGGACTCAAACCGGTAGAATAACCAACCGGCACCCCGAATCTTGGCCAAGGGTGTATCCACCAGCCGGTTGAGGAAATTCCCCCGGGGGACACAGCAGAAGTAATCCCAACGGGGAATGCCCCTGTGGTAAAACTCCAGGGACGTCAGGATACTGGCAACGGGCATATCCGTAAGGCCCGATTCTGCAAAGGCCACCTCACTTACCGCATCCATCACCTTCATCCAAGGGGCAAGCTCCTTCAAAATGGCCCTAGCCTTGCGGTAATTAGCCAGATGCTCTTCCCCGTGGGGCTCATCGGACAAATGGAAGAAGGAACTATCCACTAAGCCCTCGGCATCGAGGAAGGCTTTGAAGGCCGGCAGGAATTGGGACAGGAAGTTTCTGTACACTTCAGAATCCGCCCCGGTTTCCGGAGGCCAGAGTAAACGGTCCTCGTATTGTCCGTCATAGTTTTCGTAGATGCGGATGGCATTGGTCACACCCCACTGGGAGAACAGATGGGGCCATTCGAAATACTCCACACCACACGTCCGAGCCAAATCCACCCATCTTTTCACCTGGGACCAGTCAAACTCATACCTGTCCCCATCCCGGCGGATAGCCAAAAGCTGGGTTGGACGCTTTACCCCGTCGGTGGGGGGAGTAAACAGAGGGGTGTGTAAGACGTTGGTACCGTGTTCCACCAAGTCTTCAATATAGGGTTTTACGATGCGCCAGAAGCCCTCATCGAAGGGATTGACACCATACCAATCACATAGGGCGTCGGTGTAGAACCAGTGGGTAACCGGGAAATCCTTTCGTTTTTCCAAGGTCACCGGATGTACAACGACGCAAGCCTCTACGGTATATTCTTCCCCGTCGTCCAGCCGAAAGCGGAAAACAAGGGAATACACACCGGGAGAGCAATCCCTGGGTGTTTTCACCGTCACCCAAAAGCTCCGGGTTTCCTCCGGTTCCAGGGAACCGGTTAAATCCCAAAACAGGGGGTCAGGAACAAACCCTGGAATCTGTCCCAACCCGTCCAACTGGTCCAATGGGGTTTCGGTGTTCAGATGGGGCACCGGCACGTATCCCACCCGCCGCACCTTAACATCCAACACGTCAGAACTGCACTCCACATCCACCGTCCGACTGGTCAGGGTACCGTTCCTGATACAGGCTTGGAAAGAACCCCGATCACCTTGCCCCAAGTCAAGCCGGCAGTAGCGATTAGGTTTCGGGTACGAGTTTCTATACACCCGCTCAAAGGAACTGGCGATCCAACAACTAATCATGAAAATCCCTCCCGGGAATCTGATCTCTTGTCTACAATGTTCGGGCCTGTGCCATTAATTCCTTCCCAGCTAAGCACTGGTCTATCGGCTTAGGCCTTGGTAAGCACCAGTACACCATAACCGTCCAAGGCGACGGTTCCGGTGACAGCCCTTTCCGTAAGCAAATCCACATAGGAGTCCGTCCCCAGGTCCACTGCCTGAGTCTTAGGTGTGAAGTTCATCAGGAAAATGTAATCATGAGTCCCGTCGGAACGAAGTTGCGCGGTTACCCCATGGGGTAATTCCACATCCAAAGCCCGGAGGAGATTAATCTCCTGAACAAGACTGCGATAGAAATACCATAGGAAACGTTCCTCACAACGACAGGCCATATAGTAGGCAGAGCCCTTGCCAAAGTTATTCTTAGTGAGGGCGGGCCTGCCGGCGTAGAAGTCTTCCCTGTACGTTGCGAGAACCTCACAGGTTTCCGCATGGATAAGCTCACAGAAGATTCGTATCTCGTAATCTCCCTCAAGGCCCAGGCTGTTCCCCGGTACCATAGTCAGATAATTCACATCCTCCGGATAGAGGGAATCAATCTCTTCGGACCAAATGCCCAGCACCCGGCGTAAGGGTCCAGGAAAACCACCGAGGAAACACAGGTCACTTTCATCCACCATACCGGAGGCGTAAGTGGCCACAAAAACGCCTCCCTGGGCCACGAATTCCTCGATACGCTCGGCTACGCCGGGACGAACCATATACAGCATGGGGGCAACGAGGAGCTTGTAACCGGAAAAATCGCAATCCATGTTGATCACATCCACGGGAATGCCCAGCTGCCAAAAGGCCCCGTAATGCTGCTGGCAGGTCCACTCATATGCTTTATGCTCCATATTGAAACCCTGGGCCTCGGTAATTGCCCAGCGGTTTTCCGTATCATAGATGACGGCCACATCGGGTCGTACAGTGGTACCCAGTACCGGGGACAACTTCTTTAAAGCCTCACCCACCTGGGCCACGTCCCCAAAGACCCGGGTATTTTCATGGCCACAATGATCCACCACCGCACCGTGGAACTTCTCACTACTGCCTCGGCTCTTACGCCATTGGAAATACTGGACCGTATCCGAACCGTGGGCCACAGCCTGTAACGAAGAAAGTAAATGCATCCCCGGCCGTTTCGTTTTGGCCACCCCCTGCCAATTGGTAAGACTAGGCGTACTTTCCATAAGCATGAAGGGTTTGCCACCCTTAAGACAGCGATTCAGATCATGGACAAAGGCCGTTTTCAGTCCAGTGACCCAATCCTCATCCCTTCCGTGCCAGCGGGGATAGCTGTCCCAGGAAACCACGTCCACTTCCTTGGCGAAGGACCAGTAATCGAGGCCGGGATATGTACCCATGAAGTTTGTGGTCACCGGTATGTCCGGGGTCAGCTCTCTCAATGGAGCAATTTCGTTTTTGAAAAAGTCTATGGTCTGATGGGTCACAAACCGTTTCCAGTCCAAGACCAAACCATGGGTCATCCGTTCACCGTGGGGAGCTGGAGATTCAATCTGGGACCAATCGGTAAAGGTATGACTCCAGAAGGCGTTCCACCAGGCGAAGTTCAGTTTGTCCAAATCGTGATCATATCGTTCCTTCAGCCAAGCCCGAAAGGCTTCCTGACAAAGGTCACAATGGCATTCGCCGCCGTACTCGTTGGAGACATGCCACAGTACAAGGCCCGGATGTTTTCCATACCGCTCCGCCAACAGCCAGTTGATCTGCCGGACCTTCTCCCGGTAAACGGGCGAGGTAGGACAATGATTGTGTCGTTCCCCATGGAGGATCCGTACCCGGTTGGGCCCCACCCGTAAAACCTCAGGATACTTTTTAGACATCCACGCGGGCCTCGCCCCACTGGGAGTGGCCAAGATCGTATAGACCCCGTTTTCATACAGGCGGTCAATAATCCTATCCAGCCAGGCAAAGTTGTACTCACCCTCCGCCGGTTCTAAGGCAGCCCAAGCGAAGATCCCCACCGACATCACGTTACAACCCGCAAGCTTCATTAGCCGCACATCTTCCTCGAGCACCTTGGAATCATAAAGCCATTGATCGGGGTTATAGTCAGCACCGTGCCACAGGACCGGCAATTTGGGATTAATGGGACCATACCGTATTTTCTTCATTGGGTTTACCTCCTACCAGTTTGCTTTCCAGTATAACTGGACGTGTCCTCGGTCTTGATCACCGACCCATGGCCGAAAAAAGCAAGGGGGCTAAAGCGAACCATCAAGGAAAGGCCATTGGGATTGCATTATTGATCCAATCTTACCCCATACAATTGTCTACTTTGTGCACCGAAGGCAGGGGATCACCCCAGGACCCCCCCCGCCCCCTGGTTCAGGGCTTCCCCAGGGCACTAGCGTCCTTGATTCTTCTCCTTCAACCGCAATAGCTGGTTCACCTCTTGGGGGGTAAGGTCCCGCCACTGACCAAGCCCTAAATCCCCCAACTCCAGGGGTCCGAAGCTGATCCGCTTCAAGTAAAGCACCGGATGCCCCACCTGGCGGCACATCCGTTTCACCTGCCGCTTGCGACCCTCCCGCAGGGTCATCCTGAGGATGCTGGTGGTCTTGCTGTGGCTGATCAGTTCCACCTCGGCGGGGGATGTCCATCCATCAACTAGTCTGACCCCTTTACGCAGCCGCGCCAAAGTCTTGGCCGACGGCACCCCTTCCACCTCTGCAAGGTAGGTCTTCTTTACACCGTAGCGAGGATGCAACAACAGGTGAGCCAACTCCCCGTCGTTGGTGAGCACCAGAAGACCTTCGGTATCGAAATCCAGCCGACCCACCGGAAAAACTCGCACTGACATCTCCGGCAACAGATCCATAATGGTTGGTTTATGGGGATCCCTCACTGCGGTTAAGTAACCAGCGGGTTTGTGCAGCATTAAGTAGCGGAAATCCGCTACCAGGCGCACGGGCTCACCATCCACTGTGACGCGATCCCTTTCCGGATCCGCCTTGGCCCCCAGTTGCACCACTGCACCATTGACCCGAACCCGTCCTTGGACAATCAATTCCTCGCAAGCCCGCCGAGAACCATAGCCCGCTTGCGCTAGAATCTTTTGCACGCGTACTTCCATGGTACTTCCTCCCAGGTTTATTCTACCGAAAGTCCTGGACAATATCCATAGGGCCTTCACAGAAGTACCATGTTCCCCCTAGCAAAAACACGGGAGTAGCCCTACCTCCGTGTCAGTGTGCCCGTCGCCGCTTTGAACCCTTATCAAGATTCGGCAATGCGTCATCTGGAAAGCAGACTTGTTCGGTGGATCCTCCCATCAATAAGCGCCCGCGAAGCCCTGGAATTACTTGACGGCGGTGACGGATCAACGGTACACTGTGACCAAACACTAAGTAGAAGGAGAGACACAACAATGCGGATCGGAATAATCAGCGATACCCACGGCAGTGTGGAAGCTTGGGAAAAGGCTTTAAACTCTGTATTTCAGGAAGTAGATATGATTCTGCATGCAGGAGATGTGCTGTACCACGGGGCGCGGAATCCCCTACCCGCCGGCTATGGCACAGTCCAATTGGCAGAGGCTTTGAATGCTTGTCCCATCCCCCTGGTCATCGTCCAAGGGAATTGCGACAGCGATGTGGACCAGATGGTGATCGATATCCCCATGCAGGCCCCCTTCGCCCTATTGGAAGCACCCTGGGGCCGGATCCTTTTGACCCATGGTCATCGCTATGCACCGGACGAGGCCTTGATCTTGGCGGAAAAATACCGGGTCCGGCTATGGGTGTCAGGTCATACCCATGTGCCAGTGATGGAAAAGACAAATAACACCATCTTCTTCAATCCAGGTAGCCCCTCCCTACCCAAGGGCGACGATCCCCGTCCCACGGTGGGATTGATCACCGAGGGGATGGTAAAGCTTATCGCTCTGGATTCCGGAGCGACTCTGATGGAGCTTAAACTGTAATCTATAGTAACCGTTTGGCAAAGATCCCGGTCAGTCCCGTGCGGTTTACCCGGGCTTCAATCTCCCCGAGATGGGTAGTGTACAACCCCAGCTCCTGCATCCGGGCAAAGTATGTGCTGCCGGAGAAGGTAAACCGCACTTTCCCCGGGTTCTCTTTGAGCACCGTTTGCTGGGACTCTTTGACGAAATCTCCGCAGGCAAGTTCCTCTGGCAGGACAATGGGCGGAAGATCCAGGGCAGTCCGGGCACCATTGTGGCCGGCCAAGAAACCTGTAACCAAAGCCTCCGTATGCCCCACCAAAGGTCCCAGCTTCTCCCCTGCGGCATAGAAGTTTTCCAGCCCGGTAACCCGCAGGGTCAGCTCATGGGGGGTAATCACACTAAGGCGCACTGAATTGCCCCGTCCACCCGCGTAGGGATCCGCATACTTCACCCTTTGAAACCCTGGTAGTTGTCGGATCAGTTCCAGGGGGAAATAGGGGGTCATCACCTTTACTTTTCCTGTATCGAGGAGAATCAAATTGTGGGCATATTCCGGCAGGGCATATTGCTGACAGGCTTTCACATCCAAGACATCCCCGTGGGCGATGTATTTAGGAATGGGGATCACAAGATAGCCGTTACTCTCCAGACGATCCACCAGCCAGCGGCCAAGGTTTCCCTTGGGGATCTCACAAGAACCGGACATTCCACTGAAATCCCCGATAATATCCTGCACCCCCGCCTTGGCACTGATGCTCACCCTCCCCCCAAAGGCAGGACACCGGAAGATGCACATTACACAACCGGCACCGTGCCGCAGGCAATTGCCCATGGGACCTGCGGAACCGGTAGCCTCAATGAAGGCTTCTCCTTCAATGATCTCCCCATCCTCTAGGACCACCGAGACTACCCTACGGCCAGCGACGATGGCATCCACCACCCGGCTTTCCAGCCGCAGTTCCACCCCAATCTCCTTTAGATATGTCCGGACTTCCGGTTCAATGGAATCCACATCGTACAAACTTGCGTGCCGGTGACCGGGAAAATCAATATTGCAGTGAAGAAGACAGCTTTCGATCACCTGAAGAAAGCCATGGGCTCCTAAGTACCGCAGTTCCTCCCAGGCCGTCAACCGCCCGTTGTTCTTGATGATGCCGCCCACTAGGCCACTGCCCAAAAGCAGGTTAGTCCGTTCCAGTAGGGTTACCTGCACACCGCTCGTGCGTGCCGCCACCGCCGCGGCACAACCGGCAAAACCTCCACCAATCACCACCACATGGGGCCTTTGTACCATCCGCCGCATGCAATCCCTCCCCTAAGGCGTCAATCCATTTTATGCCCCGAAGGAAAGGATGGTACTTACGGCCCACGGGCAAGCTAGGGTTTGTTCCGCAATAAAGTGGAGGTGGAATTGTTGTTCCCCTTGCTGGTCAGCTGGTCCATGACCTGGGGCACCAGATCCAAGACCCGGTCCAAGATGGCTTCCTTGCTGATGGGCAGCAACCGCACCTGGCCACCGCTCAGCACCAGGAAGGCCACCGGATGAAGAGAAATACCGGCACCGCTGCCGCCCCCAAAGGGGTAGGATTCCTTGTTGTTTTGGGTGGCGTTTCTTTGGTTTTCCGAGGTAAACTCACTGCCCCCGGCGGCAAAGCCAAAGCTGACCCGGGAGACGGGGATAATCACGGACCCATCGGCGGTCTCCACCGGATCCCCCAGGATGGTGTTGACATCCACCATCGTCTTAATATTCTCCATGGCGGTCTTCATGATGCCTTCGATGGGGTGCTGTGAATTTCCGTCCATAGCCAACTGGCCCCTTTCCGAAACAGTGCTTGTACCAGATTACCCAGTGCTACTAGTATAATATGGCCGGGAATGAAGCGAAATATGCAGTCTAGGTCCACAAGAAGCCGCGGACCGTCGAAGTGAGGAAGAATAACAATCTCCAGGTTTTGAACAGAACTGTGGTGCACCAGGTAACCTTGTAACCAGCCACCGCAGGCGGCAAGGATTCCGTAGGTGGTGGCACTGGATGCGGCATCGTCTCTGCCGACCACCGTCTTGAGGCGAAAGGCCCGTAGTTTTCCCAAGGTGTTTTGCAGAAGGTGCCCGGCCATCCGCCGAATCTGGTGCGAAGGTGCCTCCCTGTGGGGAGGCTGCCCGGTTATCAGCATGTACCCGAGGCCAAGCAATGTGCGATGGGTGGCAATCCGCATCCAGCGCTCCTGGAACAACGCACGTAGTTCCTGGAGCCTGTCGGCCACCTCGGCACCACTACGTTCCAGGGCCCATTGCAGCAATTGCTGAGGATGAAAGCTTCGTTGCCAACGGATATTCACCAGAAAAAACAGCCGCTGGGAGACCACCACATCGGCCCGGTCGTTTTCCAGCAGCACCGATACCCGGACGAAGACGGGACTAAGAAGCAAGAAAAAAAGGCTAAGGATCAGAACAACGGTCACGATCTCACCCTAGCCTATTCTATCCAAATTGTCACTCAATTACTCCACCTTGGGCAGAGATTCTAGACTTTCCAGACCAAAGCTCTCCAAGAATAGCTCCGTGGTACCATACAACACAGGTCGACCGATGGTCTGCTTGCGTCCCACTTCCTCTATCAACCCCCGCTCCAGTAGGGTCTTGATGGCAGCATCGGCCCGCACACCCCGGATCTCTTCGATCTCACTACGGGTAATGGGTTGCTTGTAGGCGATAATCCCCAAAGTCTCGAGGGCGGCGTCACTCAAGCGCGATTCCACCTGGCGGCCTAGTTCCGCCAACATTTCCTCGAACTCCCCTTTGGTCCGCAACTGATATCCTCCAGCATGATAAAATAGAGCTACCCCCCGGGTGGGACTGGCAAGTTCTTCCTTCAGTTCCCCGAGCAACCCCTCCACCTCGGCGGGGGAAAGGTGTAAAAGACGGGCTAGACAATCCAAATTAACCGGAGCCTTGGCGGCAAACAAAACCGCCTCCAAGGCCCCTTTCAGTTTCTCCTTCACTGACCTTCCTCCGTAGGAACGACTAATGATACCTCAATGTCCGCGAAGGGTTCCGGCTGTTCCAAGCGGATCCGTCCCCGATCGGTAAGCTCCAGTAACGCCAGGAACACTCCCAGCTTCTCCAGAGGCTCCTGGCCACCGCCGGCCAGCTGGAAAAAGGAGGTGCGTTTCACTTTGCGCAACCGCCGGTAGATCTCCACAATGCGCCGGCCCAGATCCAACTTGCCCCGGACCGGGCGCAAGACCTCTTCCCTTTCTTCCTGGGCCCGGATCACCTGTACATAGGCGGCCACCAGCCGCTCCACTCCGATACCCTCCAAGGGTTTGGGCTTTGCCCGGGGGACGGTGGCGTAGGGTCGGCTGAAGGTCCCGGCTACGGTGGCCGCGTGCTTGCGCAATTCCTGGGCCAACCGCTTAAACATCCGGTACTCGATGAGCCGGGCCACCAGAAGCTGCTGTTCCTCTTCGGGATCAACCAAGGCCTCCTCTTCATCCACCAACGGTGGAGGAAGCAAAGCCGCTACCTTCAGCTGAAAAAGGGTCACCGCGTAGGTGAGAAACTGGGTGCAATACTTAAGATCGATTTCCGGCAATGCCGCCACATAATCCAGATACTGGTCAGCCACTTGGCTTAAGGCCACCTCGGTGATGGGCAACTTTTCCTCCTCCACCAAGGTCAACAGTAGATCCAGTGGCCCCTCGAAAATGGGCAGCTTAACCTGGTAAGCCATCGTCTAAAGACCCATGGCCTCCCGCACTTCTGCCAGGGTCCGGCTGGCCACTTCCCGGGCCCGAACCGCCCCCTCCTGCAGGATGTTCTTTAGTTGCTGGGGATCCTGCTCCAGGGCTGAGCGCCGCTCCCACATAGGACGCAGATAAGCCACCATATTATCCGCCAGGCGCCGCTTGCAGTCCACACAGCCAATCTCCGCCGTGCGACATTTCTGGTCGATCTCCGTCAACAGGGCATTGTCCCCAAAGGCTTTGTGCATAGTAAACACTGAACAGACCTCCGGATTCCCCGGGTCTGTACGCCGCACCCGGGCGGGGTCTGTGACCATCTGGGCTACCTTCTTCCGCAGGGTCTGCTCATCATCGGAGATCCTGATCTCGTTACCATAGCTTTTACTCATCTTCCGCCCGTCGGTACCAGGAAGCAGGGTCACCCGATTCAGCTTATGCTGGGGTTCGGGGAAGACCGGTTTGTACAAGTAATTGAACCGCCGTACCATTTCCCTGGCCAGTTCCAGGTGAGGCAGTTGGTCCTCTCCCACGGGCACCGTGTCGGATTTATACACCAGGATGTCCGCCGCCATCAGCACCGGATACCCCAAAAAACCGTGGGTGGTAATATCCCGTCCCGAAAGCTCCTTCAACTGTTCCTTATAGGTGGGACACCGCTCCAGCCAGCCGAGGGGGGTAATCATGGAAAGTAATAGATAAAGCTCTGCGTGTTCCTTCACATCGGACTGGCGAAAGATCACCGCCTTGGTCGGATCCAAGCCGGCACTGAGCCAATCGATGACCAGTTCCAGGGTATTGTTCCGCAACTCCGAAGTATCTTCATAACCGGTAGTCAAGGCGTGCCAGTCGGCCACCATGAAAAAACACTCATATTCCTCCTGGAGCTTGACCCAGTTGTCCAAAGCACCGAACAGATTACCCAAATGCAACTTGCCAGTGGGCCGCATCCCACTGAGGATTCTGCCTTTCTTCTCTCCAGCCATAGTATCCTGCGCCCAAGGCGCAAAACCTCCTCCTATCTCAATTGCGCTGATCTGCCCTTTGCAAAAGCCGCAGCAACTGCCAATCCCGTCCTTCACTGGAATTCCGATGATGGGCCTCCACAAGGGCCACCACCTCTGGCGCACAGCCGATCTTCTCCACCATGCGGGCACCTAGCTGGGCGTGTTGGTGCAAGATCACCAGGGCTTGTCTCCTACGTTCAAGAAAGGAGCGGGCCCTTGTTGGTGCTTGCAGATCAGTCAAATAAAAAGGCACCAGCCTATCCACTATAGTATACAAAATCCGATCCAAAAGCGAAAGGGCGCCCACAGCCTTGCCCACATCGTGCAGCAAGGCGGCCTTCACCAAAAGGGTCTTTTCCTCCAGGGACAAGTCTTCCTTGAAGATCTCCCGGGCCACCGACACACAATGCAGCTGATCCCCTTCGCCCATAGTCCAAAAGAGGACCTGTTCCTGCTCGTCTAAGAATCTTTGCACCAAGGCCTTCTCCTCCGGTCCCATCCGGCGGAAAAGGTAGCGCAGTACTTGTTTTATCCTGGTCCACATGATTACAGAATGAAATATCCCAAAAGCCTAGCCAAGGGCAAGGCGATACGTCCGGCAATCCCCGTCACCAAAAGCAGCACCAGGATCACCGGCCCATATTGCTCGAGGCTATACAACACCCGCCGATACCGATAGGGCAACACGCCGGCTAGGATTTTAGAACCGTCCAAGGGAGGTACCGGCAGGAGATTGAAGGCGGCCAGGCCCAGGTTAATGACGATGTTTATACTGAAAAAGAAATGCAACAGGGCCAACACGAAAAAGTCCACCCTAGGCAACAACCCGAAGGAGCCGAGGAAATAAAACAGCAACCAACGGGCCAGGGCGAAAAGATAAGCCGTAAGCACATTGGCCGCAGGCCCCGCCAAACTCACATAGACCGTCCCCAACCGGGGATTCTCATAGTACCTCGGGTTCACCAGCACTGGTTTCGCCCAGCCAAAGCGGAAAATCACCAGCATTAAAGTCCCAATGGGATCCAAGTGGACCAGGGGATTCAGGGACAGCCTGCCCTCCAGGCGGGGCGTAGGATCTCCCAACTTGTAAGAGACAAACCCGTGGGCATACTCATGGACACTGATGGCAAAAAGAACGGCCAACACCTGAAGTAGCAGCTGAACTATACTATTCAACATGGCTAACTCCGTTCGCTAAGATACTCTTGAACATTCCCCAGAATCGGATAAATCCAGATCGTCGTCAATCAAATCCTCGTAGGTCTGACCCCGTACCAACAACCGATGGGTCCCATTGTTCACCAGCACCACCGGCGGACGCAAGAGCCGGTTGTAATTGCTAGCCATGGAAAAGTTGTAGGCTCCGGTGGCAAAGACCGCCAACAGATCCCCCGCAGTCACCTCCGGCACCGGCAGATCCCAGATGAGCATATCCCCCGATTCACAACACTTGCCCGCCACCGAAACCACCTGGGTGCAGGGCTGGTGGGCCTTGTTGGCCACGATCCCTTCATATTTCGCATCGTACAAAGCCACCCGCGGATTGTCGCTCATCCCCCCATCCACCGCCACATAGGTGCGAATCCCTGGGATGTGTTTGATGGAACCGATGGTGTACAGGGTGCTTCCCGCGGGTCCCACGATGGAACGTCCCGGCTCCACACAGATCTTCGGAATCCCCAACCGGTACTTCCTTGCCGCCTCCTGGACGCTCTGGGCCAGGTGCTGGGCCCACTGCCGGGGGGTTTTCGGCTGATCCTCCTTGGTATAGCGGATCCCCAACCCGCCCCCTAGATCCAGGATACGCACTTCCCGGCCCGTCTCCTCCTTAATCTGCGCCATAAAATCGAACATCAGGTCCACCGCCACACTGTAGCACTCAAGATCGAGGATCTGGGAACCGATGTGGCAGTGTAGGCCCAACCAATCAATAAATTCCGCGGCTAAGGCCCTTTTCACCGCTTCCATGGCTACTCCCTTGGCCAGCCCAAAGCCGAACTTGGAATCCAGCTGGCCGGTCTGCACATAGACATGGGTATGGGCCTCCACCCCCGGGGTAATGCGCAAAAGCACCCGGGCCCGCCTTTGGTGGGCCTTGGCCTTCTGGTTCAAAAGCTCCAGTTCCCAAAGATTATCTACCACAAAACAACCGATGTCCGCTTCTAAAGCAAAGTCTATTTCCTCCGGGGACTTGTTATTCCCGTGGAAAAAGATCTTTTCTTTGGGAAACCCGCTGGCCAACGCCGTATACAGCTCTCCGCCGGAAACCACATCCAACCCCAAGCCCTCTTCGTTGATGATCTGACACATACCTGTGGTCAAAAAAGCCTTGCCCGCATAAAGCACCTGGCTTTCCTCAAACAGCGCGGCGAAGGAGGTGACATATTCCCGACAAGCCCGGCGGATGAGCACTTCATCCAGGATATATAACGGCGTGCCGTAAATTGCGGCCAGTTTGGTCACGTCACAACCGCTAATCACCAAATGCCCCTGGTGATTGATCTCCATGTTATCCCGCAACAGCTCTCGCATCAACTTCCACCGCCTAAACTCAATTAATACCCACAGTTTATCACAGTCTGAGAGCTTTGCAAAGGATTAACTGGCCTGGGATTGGGTCGTGCTGTATTTACCACAGCGGGAACCCCAGCGGGCCACAACCACGCCGTCCCGCATAATATTCACAATCTCACAATGGTTTGGACAGTCTTCGCATTCGAAGCTGGTGGCCCCATAGGTGGCATGGGTGATCTCAAAGCCCGCAAAGGAAGTCTTCTGTTTCCGATGCTCCACCTCTTCCTTAGCGAGGACCGCCGCGCCAATGGCCCCCATCACACCAAAATAGGGGGGAACCACGATCTCCGTGCCCAGGGCCTTGGCGAAGGCCTCTTTGATGCCCACGTTGGCCGCTACCCCACCCTGGAAGACCACGGGGGGAAGGATCTCTTTTCCTTTGCCCACATTGTTCAGGTAGTTGCGCACCATGGCCTCACATAACCCCGCGACAATGTCCTCCACGGGATGTCCCATCTGCTGCTTGTGGATCATATCCGATTCCGCAAAGACCGTACATCGGCCCGCGATCCGCACCGGGTTCGTGGCCTTCAGAGCCAAGGATCCGAACTCCTCGATGGGTACCCCCAGCCGGGCCGCCTGCTGATCCAAGAAGGAACCGGTACCGGCAGCACAAACTGTATTCATGGCGAAGTCCACCACAACCCCATCCCGGAGGATGATGATCTTGGAGTCCTGTCCCCCGATCTCCAGCACCGTCCGTACGTCGGGCACCACAATGGATGCGGCCACCGCGTGGGCGGTAATCTCGTTTTTCACCACATCGGCCCCGACCATCACGCCCGCCAGCTGTCGGCCACTGCCCGTGGAACCCACCGCGGCGATCTCCACTCCATCCAGATGCTCCGCCAACTGGCGTAACCCCTTTTGCAAGATCTCGATGGGCTTGCCTTGGGTCCGTAGGTACAGGCTCTCAAGCACCGTAAACTGTTCGTCCACCACCACCAGATTAGTACTGACGGAACCCACATCGATCCCTAGATAACCTTTCCGCATAACACACAGGCGCTCTCCCTTCTTGTTCAGGAAGCG
Source organism: Bacillota bacterium (assembly GCA_012839765.1). Lineage (NCBI taxonomy): Bacteria > Bacillati > Bacillota > Bacillota bacterium. The sequence goes on along the minus strand of DUMW01000101.1, from coordinate 27,155 downwards.
CCCTCCCCCCTTACATCTGATTTACACTCTACTCACTGGACAGTGGATATAAACGAATTGCTCTTCCGCCGCTGGATGAGATCCACAAAGGCCTCCAGCCGGGTATCAAAGCCCGCCTCACCGGTATGTTCGTCCACCACCAGCGTCAACACCGGGAAGTTCATCTGGCGGCTGATCTTCTGGAGCACACTCTGGGCCACCACTTCAGGCATGCAGGTGAAGGGTAGAATATGCACCACTCCGTCATACCCAGCCCGGGCCATTCGCAGAGTATGGGCCACCGACTCCAGTCCATGGCCCCCAACAAAGTGGTTCAAATAGGGAGCACTTTCCCTGCTCAAACGCCGGTGATAGGCCTTGTTGCGGAAGGACAAAAAGACGTGTTGGCGGATCCATTGACTCAGATAGATGGTGCGGTCCACGTAGGCCCCCAACATCCCCAGTTTCTCTTCGATCTGCATGTTCACAAAGGGCTCAAGAACCGTGTATATCTCCCCGACGAAACCGATACGGTACTTTGGCTTCGCCCCCGGGATCTCGCAAGCCCGTATCGCCCCAAGGCCATCGGCCACCGCCTGCTTCACCTGCGGCACTGTCGCCGCCCGGTCCACTGCCGTTAAAGCCCGCTCCAGACAGCGGCTCACCGCACGAGGCGTCTTTTCCACCGCCCGGGACCAGTTGGCCTGCTGTTCCAGTCGATCACAGGCTTTGAACTTCTCCCAGGCCAAGCGCATAGCACGCCAGAGTTCTTTGGGGCCCTTGTCCCCTTTTAGTGCGCTCAGCCGGCCCAAAAGCTCCGGAAGCCCCTGATCCGGCGGCTCCACAACTATCATTGTATAGTTATAACCCAATTCTGACAAGATTTGGCGCTGGACCTCGGCATAGTACCCGAAACGACATGGTCCTGTCCCACCGGCCATCACAATGGTGTCGGCTCCCTTTTCCAAGGCCTCGATGTAGTTACCCACGGTGAGCTTCAGGGGCAAACAGGCCCACTCGGGACTGTACTTGGTCCCCAGGTCCAAGGTGCGCTTGGTCTGTTGGGGGGCCACCACCACCTCATGGCCCAGTTCCCGAAAGAGGCAGGCTCCGGGGATATGCAATGTACCCATGTGGGGAAAGGTAATCTTCATTGCCGCACCCTCCAACGAATCATATCCACAAAGGCCTCCAAACGGGTCAGCATCCCCGCCTCACCCGTGTGTTCATCGACGGTCAAAGTCATGAAGGGGATACCGGCCTTACGCACCACTTCTTCGATTAGGCTAAGCACCATGGAATCGGTGCCGCAGGGGAAGGCGGAAAGGTAGATCACCCCGTCGAACCCAGCCTGGGCATAGTACCGGGCGGCCCCCATGTTCCGTTTGGCCGAGGTCCAAAACACCGGTTTCGTCCACTGCTGGGCCAGCTGGTGCACAGTGCCCCCGGGCAGCATATCGGTGGTCCAGATGGTAACACCCATGGCCTTCAGGTGCGGAATCACGCCCATACTCAAATGATCGTCATAAAGCAAATAGGGGTGCCCAAGCAAACCGAGGAGTAAACTGGATCGTTCCTCCCGGGCGGAGGCCAGCTCCTCCAAAAGGTTTAAGGAACCGCTGGTCACCTGGGACAGCTCCCGATAGAGACTAACCCGACCGTTTTCCCACATCCGCAGAGCATCATAGGGACTAGTTCCCAAATCCGTGGCCTGCTCATACAACTCCTGGGTCCGCAAAGCTTGCTCCACGGCCCGGCGAACCTTCCGCCGACCCTGGCCTAACCTTTGCCCCACAACGGTGAGGGCCTCGGCGAATCCAATGTTCTGTTTGGCATCGATGCGGGGACTGAGGAACGGAACGTCGGGAAACATGCTTTGCTGGAGATCGGGCAAACCCATGAACTTAGGACAAATATACTCCCGGACATCCACACTGACCATCCGGGGAAGGAAAACGTAATCCACACCCTGGGCCACCAAGTGGGCCACATGCCCATAGCACACTTTCACCGGCAGACAGGTGCCATCGGCCGCATGCTGGGTACCGAAATCAAGCATCTTCTTGGTGGTCTTCGGGGAAAGCTTGGTGGCCACCCCCAGTTCCGCAAAAAACGTCTTCCACAAAGGCCAATAATCGTAATAACCAAGGGCCCGGGGAATTCCCACAATCATCTACAGGCTCGCTCCTTCCAACATTACAGTATTCTTCCCCTTCAGAACAAATCCTGCCAAGTTATGGCTATTCATCGCCGGAAAACCGATCGGACTCGTCCCTTTGGGACATGGGCCGCGCCCGCACCTCCGGTACCGGTGTGCGGAATAGTAGGCGCAAAAAGGCCGGGCCATTGAAGGGCACCAGGGGCCACAGATAGGGTGTGCCGAAGGATTTGGTGAACAGGAAGACCAGACACACAAAGACGAACCCCGCCGCCAAGCCCCCCAGCCCAAAAAATCCAGCTAAGACCAAAAGAAGGAGTCGAAACATCCGGATGGCCAAGGCAAACTCCAGGCTGGGAAGGGCAAAGGATCCAATCGCCACCACCGCGGTATAGAGGATAGTCTCTGGCACAAAAAGGCCCACCTCCACCGCCAGTTGCCCCAACAGGACCGCCCCCACGATACCCAGGGAACTGGCCAGGGCGTTGGGGGTGTGGATAAAAGCCATGCGAATAAGATCAAAACCCAGCTCCAAAAACAGAAACTGTAGGAAAAGGGGCACCGTGCTGGATTCCTTTGGTCCTAGGATACTCCAGCTTTCGGGAAGCAGGCTGAGATCCTTCACCAAGGCCAGCCAGAGGGGAGTCAAGAGCAAAGCAATGATCAACCCCCCAAAACGTACCCAACGGAGCCAGGACCCCACCAGGGGATGCTGGAAGTATTCCTCCGCATGTTGGGTAAACTGCCAGGCAGTAGCAGGCACAATCATGGCCGCAGGGGTCGTATCCACCAGGATGATCACGTGTCCTTCGTACAAATGGGCCGCCACCACATCGGGCCGTTCTGAAAAGCGAACCTTGGGTAAAGGATTGAGGCTGACCCCCGTCAGATACTCCTCCAGGCTTTTGGAGCCCATGGGTAGGCCGTCGGTGTCCACCCTTTTGAGCCTTTGTTTGACTTGGTCCACCACTTCCTTGGGGGCCAAATCCTCAATATATGCGATCACGATATCGGTGCGGGATCGTTTCCCCGCATTTACCGCCTCAAGGCGCAAGCCCGCATCCCGCACCCGACGGCGAATCAAGGAGGTGTTGAACACGATGGTCTCCACAAACCCGTCCCGGGCGCCCCGCGTTACCCGCTCCACGTCGGGCTCGTCGATGGAGCGGATGGGATACTGCCGGGCATCGATAATTATCCCTTCCCGCAGGGTGTCGATGAGCAAAAGGACCGAACCGCATAGGATCTGTTCGATACCCTCCAATTCGGTGGTAACGGTGGAGACCTCGGAGAAGGGCAGATGCCGCTCCACCACCGACTGGAGAATATTGGGCAGGATGTCCTCCCGGTTCACCTCCATCAGGGTGCGCATCACCTGACTGATTACCTCTTCATTGATGAGTCCGTCAATGAAGATCATGGCTGCCTTTTTCCCACCAACGACCAAGTGCCGTAGGATCACGTCGTAGTTGGTGTCAATGGCCAACTCCCGCCGAAAGACCTCCAGGTTTTCCTCTAGATTGCGGCTAAGGTCCATTCCTTCACTTCCTCCCACAAACCCGTTTACTCTTAGGTAGTCTGTTCCATTCCACCAAACTTATGCAGGAAAGCACAGGTTTAGCCAAAAAGAAAAGCAGGTGCTTAAGGCACCTGCTTTTCTTCTTGGCATTTTCACTACCGGAGGGCTGTGGGTACAAACAGATCCACGACCCCAATGATGAAGGCGGCCACCAATGCCGCAATAATGGAGATCGACATATTGGGGACAACAAACTGGGTGGCCCAGATCACCAGGGCCGAAACGATGAATCCCACGATCCCACGGCCATAGGGAGACACCTGTCTGCCGAAGATCGACTCAATGATCCAGCCGATCCCTGCGATGACCAAGGCCGCCAGCAGAGCGTTGAGAAAACCTATGGTCCGAAAGCCCGGCAGGATGAAACTAAGTACCATCAACACGACGGCACTGACCACAAATCTTACCAAAGCGCCTATCCAGTCCATTTGTCTCACCTCCACATTAGTCTCTACTCATCTTCCACCCTGAACACTAAATGGAGATCCACACGGTAATTGGTAATATTACCGTCGTCATCCACATCGGCGGTGAAGTTCTTCAGCTCCACACCGGATATGTGCCGGATGGTGGTACTGGCCACCTTCACTGCCTGCCTAGCGGCATCTTCCCAGCCGTTTTTTGACTGTCCAATGATCTCAATCACCTTTGCAACACCCATAGCCCTCATACTCCTTTACCCATCATCATTTTTCCACGGGATGCATCTATTATGCGTCGGGACATGGAATTTCATGCAAAGGTGAGGCCGAGGACCCGCCAGACGTTCCGCCAGAGGAGCTTCTCTAAGACCGCAGGGGCATATCCCCTTGCCCTAAGACGCTGAATCAACTGAGGAAGCATTGCCACATCGGCCAGGCCCACGGGGGTCCTGCTGATCCCGTCGAAGTCGGTACCAATGGCCACCGCCTCCTCCCCGACCACTTCCAATAAATAGTCTATGTGCCGAATCACGTCGTCGATGGTGGCCTGACGAGTGGAAGACAAAAAGGCGGGACAGAAATTGACGCCAATGACCCCTTTGCGTTGGGCAATGGCCTTGATCTGGGAGGTGGACAAATTGCGCGGGTGGTCACAGAGGCTCTTGGCATTGGAATGGGACGCCACTGGAGGCAGCCGGGTCTGCTCTATCGCCTCCCAAAAACTTCTCTCTGCGAGGTGAGACACATCCAACAACATGCGATGGTGATTCATATCGGCAAGCAAGGCCCGTCCCAGGGGGGTAAGGCCATACTGGTCCTGTTCCACTGCGGCGCTAGCGAAAGGGTTGTTATAGTTCCAAGTAAGGTTCACCAGCCGTACACCCCAACGGGCCAAAAGGGCGAGCCGTTCCCTTTGATATCTCCCCTCCGGGGCCAAGGGGCAGGCCCCTTCCAAGGAGAGAACCACCTTAGGCCTGTAGGTACGGCTGACGGCCAACAAATGTCTTTTTTTCCGAAGCAGCCGGATCCATCGGGCTGCCGCAAGGCTCCGAGCCAACAAAAGCTGCTGCCGGACGTTGGCCCAAGGATCCCGGTGCGGACCGGAAAAGGGGAATAGAGCAAAGACCGCAAGCCCTACTCCCCCGCGCTCCATCCTCGGTAAATCCACCTGTCCCACCGCCCCCTCCTCGGTGAGCAACCGATCCTGTTCTAAGGAGGCGGACAGGACATCGGTGTGAAAGTCTGCCACTAAGAAGGAATACATTCTTGTCACCTGGTCTCCACGATAAGCCGGATCCCTGTACGTTCTTGTCCGTCGATGAGCACATCCATAAAGGCTGGAATGCAAACTAGATCTACGCCACTGGGGGCCATGAATCCCCGGGCGATGGCCACAGCCTTAACCGCCTGGTTGATGGCTCCCGCGCCAATGGCTTGCATCTCTGCACAACGATTCTGCCGTAACACACTGGCCAAAGCTCCCGCTACGGAGTTAGGATTGGACTTGGTCGACACCTTCAGAATCTCCACTCTTCTCCCCCCAAGAAGTTTTTCCGATGCTGGTACCTGATTGGCAACATAAGTACCCCTGTCAAGTACCATAGTATGTGGAACCCCTATGAAAGGTGAGTGAAGTCAGGCATCGAAAAGGGATACGGTGGTGACACTTTCAGCCCGTCCCGTGGCGGGATCCACCTTGACCAACAAAGCAGAAAACAGAAAAACGCCCTTGGCCACTTCAAACCGGGCCGGCAGGCTGGTTTGGAACTTATGTAAGATAGGCTCCCGGGTAAAGCCCAGGACCCCGTCCCGGGCCCCGCACATCCCCACATCGGTGATGTATGCGGTCCCCTGGGGAAGGATGCGGGCGTCGTTGGTCTGGACATGGGTGTGGGTGCCAAAGACGACACTGGCCCGACCGTCCAGGAACCAGCCTAGGGCTTGTTTTTCGGCGGTGGCTTCACAGTGGAAATCCACCACCACAATCTTGGTTTGGCTAGCCACCTGGGCTAAGAGCTCGTCCGCTTTCCGGAAGGGACAATCCACATCCTGCATGAACACCCGACCCAAGAGGTTAATCACCGCAATGGAATGATCCCCCAGGGTATATAAACCGAGCCCCACCCCCGGCACGCCCGGCGGGTAATTGGCCGGGCGCAACAGGCGGGGCTCTTCTTCAATGAAAGTGTAAGCATCTCGTTTATCCCATACGTGATTGCCACTGGTAAGCACATCCACCCCCAGTGCGAAAAGCTCCTGGGCCACCTCCTGGGTCACACCCCGACCGCCCGCAGCATTCTCACCGTTGGCAATGACAAAGTCGATCTCCTCTTTCTCCCGAAGCTCCGGCAGGAACCTCTCTACCGCCTTGCGACCTGTCTTGCCGACGATATCACCCACAAGGAGTAGATGCACCGTACTTCTCACCTAGCAAACCACCATTCTTCCCACTTATTTTGCATAATCCACAGCCCTGGTTTCCCTGATTACCGTAACCTTGATCTGGCCGGGATATTCCAGTTCCGACTCGATCTTCTTGGCGATCTCCCGCACCATAATAACCGTTTCATCATCGGAGATCTTCTCCGGTTTCACCATGATCCGGACCTCGCGCCCGGCGGAGATGGCATAGGCCTTATCCACACCGACGAAGGAATCCGCGATCTCTTCCAGTTTCTGCAGACGGCGGATGTAGGCCTCCAAGGTCTCCCGCCGCGCACCGGGGCGGGAGGCGGAAATGCTGTCCGCAGCCGCCACCAACACCGCTTCCACGGAACTGGCCTCCTGGTCTCCGTGGTGGCAGGCCACCGCGTGGATCACATCCTCCGATTCCTTATACCGCCGCAACAACTGGACACCCAGCTCCACGTGGGTCCCCTCGGTCTCATGGTCCACGGCCTTACCAATATCATGCAGCAGACCTGCCCGGCGGGCAAGCCGCCCATCTAATCCTAACTCCACCGCCATGAGGCCTGCCAACTGGGCCACCTCGACGGAGTGGCGTAGGACGTTCTGTCCGTAGCTGGTCCGGTAGTGGAGCCGTCCCAAAAGCTTGATCAGTTCCGGATGCAGACCTCGAATACCCACTTCCATGGCGGCCCGTTCCCCCGCCTCCTTGATGGATTGCTCCACCTCCTGGCGGGCCTTTTCGATCATCTCTTCGATCCGTGCCGGGTGGATCCGTCCGTCGGCCACCAGTTTTTCCAGGCCAATCCGGGCGATCTCCCGCCGGATGGGATCGAAGCCGGAGATGATGACCGCTTCCGGCGTATCATCGATAATGAGATCGATACCCGTCAAGGTCTCCAGGGTCCGAATATTCCGGCCCTCACGCCCGATGATCCGGCCCTTCATCTCGTCGTTGGGCAGACTCACCACCGAGACGGTGGTCTCCGCGGTATGATCGGCCGCACACCGTTGAATCGCAAGACCAATAATCTCCCGGGCTCGTTTTTCCGCTTCCTCCCGGATTAAGGCCTCCGACTCCCGGATGAGGGTTGCCCGCTCCTGCACCAGCTCCTCTTCCAGGGTGCTAAGCAGCATCTCTTTGGCCTGTTCTGTGGTGAGACCCGCGATTCGCTCCAGCTCGGTTCTCTGGGCCACGATGGTCTCCTCCAACTCCCGTTCCTTTTGCTCCAGTTTCCTTAACTTATGCTGCAGACTCTCTTCCTGTCGGCCGATGGCGTCAGTGCGCCGGTCCAAAGCCTCTTCCCGCTGGACCAGGCGCCTTTCCAAGTTCTGCAGCTCCTGTCTTCTTTGCCGTTCTTCTTCGTTGAGTTCCGCCCGGGCACGGTGGATCTCTTCTTTGGCTTCCAACAACAATTCCCGTTTTTTCGCTTGGGCTTCCTTCGCCGCATTCTCCAGTATTTCACGGGCTGTCTGTTCTACAGCGCCGATTCTTTTCCTGTATAAATACTCGCGCAGGGCGGCACCGCCCAACGCGCCAAGGACTAATCCAATAATGAGAAACAGTACGGAAGTAATCCCAACCACCTCCACTCGTTCAAAATCACGTCACATCGCACCACGATACTGAAACATTGTAGCTTAGGGAGGAAAACAGTGTCAAGAATCTTCGTGAGTCCCACATACAGCAATTCGTCGGGCAAGACCCGGAGAAAACCCCCGCCCCACCAAGTAGCGGTACAACTGGGCAGGATCATAGGGTTTTGTCCGCCTCTGCATCCAGCGGGCCGCCACCTCCATCCCTTGGCGTTCCTCCTCTTCCGGCGGGTAAAGCTCTCCGAGCAACTGCTCCACCAATTCCGACTCCACGCCCTTGGCGGTTAGTTCCCACTGGATCTTGCGAGGTCCGTACCCACTACGCAGAATACGAAAACGGATGAACTCCTCGGCAAAACGCCGGTCATTGAGATAGTCCAGTTCCAGCAACCACTGGATCGTCTCCTCGATGACCTCCTGAGTAAAGCTCCGTCGCTGTAGATAGGCCTTCATTTCCTGCACACTGTGTTCCCGTCTGGCAAGCAACTTCAGGGCTAGTTGCTTCGCCTTTCTTAAATGATCCTCCATCATCCTTCAGCCGGTTCGGTACTGCCGCCTTCCAAGACAGGCAACCCATGGGCAAGCCGCACCTTGTTTTCCAATTCCAGGCTCAAGGCCGGATTCCCCTTGAGGAAGTCCTTGGCATTCTCCCTCCCTTGCCCCAGCCTCGTGCCTTCGTAGGAATACCATGCGCCGCTTTTTTCCACCAGGTTCAGCTCCACCGCCATATCCAAGATGTCCCCCTCCTTGGAGATCCCCGTACCATACATGATATCGATCTCCGCGGTCTTAAAGGGAGGTGCCACCTTGTTCTTCACCACGCGGATCCGCACCCGGCTACCGACAATATCCGTCCCCTGCTTGATATTATCCACCTTGCGAATCTCCAAACGGATGGAGGCGTAGAACTTCAGGGCCCGGCCCCCCGGCGTCACTTCGGGGTTACCGAACATCACCCCCACCTTCTCCCGGATCTGGTTGGTGAAGATCACGGCGGTCTTCGACTTGTTGATGGAGCCGGACAGTTTCCGCAGGGCCTGGGACATCAGCCGGGCCTGCAGACCAACGTGGGAGTCGCCCATTTCGCCCTCCAGCTCCGCCCGGGGCACCATCGCGGCCACTGAGTCGATCACCACCACATCCACAGCACCGCTGCGCACCAAGGCTTCGGTGATCTCCAAAGCCTGTTCCCCGGAATCGGGCTGGGAGACCAAAAGCTCATCCAGATTGACCCCTAGACTTTGGGCATAGAGGGGATCCAGGGCATGCTCCGCATCGATAAACGCGGCGATTCCGCCCCTTTTCTGGGCTTCAGCCATAATGTGCAGGGTAAGGGTGGTCTTTCCCGAAGACTCAGGACCATATACCTCCACCACCCGCCCCCGGGGGATGCCGCCCACACCTAGGGCCACATCCAGGGCCAAGGAGCCGCTGGGAATGATATATTCCGGATTCGGCTTTGTGGCTGCTTCGCCGAGAAACATAATCGAGCCTTTACCAAACTGCTTTTCTATGTTTCCGACGGTTTTTTCCAAAACCTTCCTACGTTCTTCAGACATACTAGCGATTCAACTCCTCTAACCTTTCTACCCACCAGTGACAGAGCCAACCGTCCTTGTCATCCCAAGGCTTTCCCTGGCATCGAAAGGGTTACATTTTTCTAATTCGACAATAACCGGCCTATCCCTCTTTCCGCAGCATCCTCCAACGTCTGCACCAGGTTGCGCTGGAGGGAAAACCCGCCGGCCACCACGTCCACTTCGACGCTGTCAATGGCCCAAAGGACCAAATTTCCAGTTTCATCGGAGGAGAAATGAAGCAGCGCCACCGTATAGGGCACCGACCCCTCCACCAAAAAGCCCCGGACACCGGCCGCGCCGGTGGTACCAGCATTTACCACAATTCTCCCCTCCACCTTGGCCACATCGGATACATGGCTATGGCCGCAGAGGACCACCTGGGCCGTCGTCTCTACATGTTTCGCCAACCAATCATGGTGTACGGCTAAGATATCCAGCCGGGGCAAGGCCGCCAGTTCCGCCTCAATCGCCGGGATAAGCCCTTGGAGTGCATCAAGGGTCCAAGGTTCGGGGGAAGAAACCGTCGCGACGGGGTCATTCACCCCGTAGATCCAAAGCCCCGCCACCTCCACCGCAGCATCTTCCAGGACGATGACGTTGGACATGGCCTTCAGCCGATTGGTAATCTGGGGAGTCTCGTGATTTCCCGGCACAAAAACGTAAGGCACAGGAAACTCCCCGATCTTCCCCACCAATTCTGCTTCCAGGGGGGTACCGAGATCCGTCAGGTCCCCCGTATCAACTATAACATCCACATGAAAACTATCCACGATCTGAAGGACAAAATCCAAGGCCGCGGGGTTGTTATGCAGATCCGAAACATGTAACACCGTCACTTCCCCCGCGGGGACACTCAACCCCCGCAGTTCCTCCAAGCGATCCAGAAAGGAGACCAGGTTGCCCGCCACCATCTGTAACTGGGAAGAAAACTCCCCCATTTTGCTTACGTTCTCCTGGATGAAGTCCAGCATCCAGGGGGCCCATTGGATGACACCCGCATACTTGGGGTTGTTAAAGGCCCCCACATCATAGGTCAGGTATACCCCTCCCAATAAGAGGACCGGAGTGAGGATCCCCACCAGGATGCCCATCTTAATCTCCCTAGGGGTACGGAAACCTACCACCAAAAGCCCCAACACCGCGCCCAAGGACCCAATGCCTATCAGGTGCAGAATAAGCAAGATCAGACTCAGGCGCATACCTTTGAGGAGGGCAAAAAGGTCCTCCTCGGTAAATTGGCCACTGTACCAAAGCTCCTCCAGAAAGGTCAGATCCACGTGGCGCAGATAGATGTTAAGACGCAGGGGCACCCAATGGGTGTGGGCGGAGATCTCCCCCACTGGCGGAAGCATTAGGTGAGTGGTGCCCTGCAGGGCTAGCCGGGGCTGAATAAGTATCTTCACGGGACTGATGGTTACCATCGTCCCTCCGTACCAGTGCAACAACAGCAAAGCCCCGACAATCGCACACAACACCGCCTGCCAGCGACGGTTTTGTGGGAACAAGCTTTGGGAGGTCCCGATCACAGTAGATGCCTCCTTAACAGGTCCAAAGCTGCCTGGCTGCTCCGGTACTTGATCTGTTCCCGCTCCCCGCTGAAATGATGTTCCTCCACCACCATCGTCTTACCGGCCAGGGCCACATAAACCAATCCCACCGGTTTACCCGTCTCGTCGCTACCGGGACCCGCAATCCCGGTCACCCCCAGACCCCATTGGGTCTGCAACCGTTCCCGGACACCTTGGGCCATGGCCTGGGCCGTTTCGGCACTGACGGGGCCCACCGTGGACAGGATCTCCCAGGGCACCCCCAGCAGCTGGTGCTTGGCAGCGTTGGAGTAGGTCACCAGACTGGCCTGCAAGAAACCGGAACTGCCCGGCACATTGGTGAGGCGATGGCCCACCAGTCCACCGGTGAGGGATTCGGCCACCGCCAAGGTCTCGTGTCGGGCGAGAAGCAGCCGGGCCACCACCGTCTCCAGCTGATCATCACCACTGCCATAGACCATGGTGCCAAGTCTGTTCCTTACCTCTTGGGCCACCGGGGCAATGAGGGCCTGGGCGGCGGCAGCATCCGGGGCCTTGGCAGTAATACGAACCCGCACTTCCCCTAGCTTGGCATACAAAGCTAAGGTCGGATTGGTCCCTTGGCTAAGATCCCGGAGTTTCTCCTCCAGCGCCGACTCCCCGATCCCGCAGACTTTTAGAACCACCGACTCGATCACCCCTGTCTCCCCACTGAGCAGCCGTTGCCTAAGATGCGGCAGGGCTGCGTCAAAGACCACATACAACTCTTGGGGCACCCCGGGCATACACAAGAAGGTGGTGTTCTTCGCCGAAAGCAGGAAGCCCAACGCGGTACCCCGGGGATTATCCAGCAGGATGCTACCCTCTGGAAACTCGGTCTGTCGGTAGTTGTTGGGGGTGGGCCGGCGCCCGGTCTGGGCGAGATAGTTTTCCACATGGGCCACCGCCACGTCGGACCGCTTCAAGGAAAGCCCTGTCACCTGGGCCACCGCCTGGCGCGTAAGATCATCCTCGGTGGGCCCCAGTCCGCCGGTAATCACCACCAAGTCTGTCCGGGCCGCGGCCCGGGCCAAGGTATCCACCATACGGGGAAGGTTATCCCCCACAGTGGTGTGATAATAGACATTAATGCCCAGTTCCGCAAGGCGCGCGGACAAATACTGGGCATTGGTATTCACAATCTCCCCCAGGAGCAGTTCTGTGCCGATGGTCACAATTTCCGCGTTCAAGGACGTACCTCCCTGTGTCTTAGCTGAGTCCCACAAGACTCCTGAATTGCGTTCCGTCCACACTTTCTTCCTGCAGCAGATAGGCCGCCACCTGCTCTATTTTCCTCCTATAGGCGGCGATAGTCCTCTGCACCCATGCCTCCCGCTGTTGGATAAGAGAACTGACAGTCCGATGCAAGAGCACTCCAGGCACCTCTTTCATATCCACAACCCCCAGCTCCGACATGCCGGACGCGATCATCCGCTTGGCCAACTTCACCGCCTGTTGAAAATCATTGCTAGCACCGGTGGAGCGACTGCCTAGCACCACTTCCTCGGCTACGGCACCGCCCAGGGCCACCGCGATCTGATCCTCCAGCTCCTTGCGGGTGTACAAATACTGATCGGCGCTGGGGCTTTGCCGAACGTAACCCAGGGCACGGCCCCGGGGAACGATAGTTACCCGGGCGACGTAACCGGGATTTGTGATCTCGCTGATCAAGGCATGGCCCACCTCGTGGACCGCCACCCGTTCCTTCTCCGCCTTAGTCGGTGTCCGGTCAAGCTTTTCCCCCATCATCACCTTATCGATGGCCTCGAGGAAATCCTCCATCCGGATCACATCGCGCCTTTGCCGCATGGCGTTAATGGCCGCCTCATTCACCAGGCTTTCCAGGTGGGCTCCGGAAAAGCCGAAGGTCTCCTTGGCCACCGTCTCCAGGTCCACTTCCGCATCCAAAGGCTTCCCCCTGGTATGGATCTTGAGAATATGCAACCGGCCGGCTTTGTCCGGCAGTTCCACACTGACCAGCCGATCAAAGCGTCCCGGGCGGAGCAAGGCGTCATCCACCAAATCCACCCGGTTGGTGGCGGCCACCACCAGGATCGAGATCTCCTCATCGGTCTTGATCCCATCCATCTCCACCAACAGCTGGTTCAATGTCTGATCATATTCTAGATGGCTGGTGTGTCTTCCTCTTTTTCCGCCCAGCACTTCGATCTCATCAATGAAGATGATGGCACACTTTTTGGCTTGCTGCCGGGCCAACTCCCTGGCCCGCTGAAAGAGACTGCGCACCCGTTTGGCGCCTACCCCCGCGTACATTTCCACAAATTCAGAGCCCGAGGCCGCTAAGTAGGCCGCGTTGGTGTAGGTAGCGGCGGCCTTAGCCAGTAGCGTCTTCCCAGTCCCCGGAGGCCCATAAAGCAGGATCCCTTTGAGGGGCCGGATCCCCAATTGGCGACAATGGGAGGCATCCTTCACCAAATCCAAGGCCTCCATAAACTCCCGTTTGGCCACCTCTTGGCCACCGATATCATCGAAACCAATTTGGGAGCGCACCTCACCCTGGGTAGCCACTCCCACGGTCTGGTATTGACCTCCTTTGGTGTCCAGGAAGTATTTCAGAATAAAAAGGAGCACCCCGATCCCTAACAGGGGGGTGATGTCCCAACCAGAGACGAGGGCAAAGATCACCAAGGCAATACCGATGCCGATTAGGATCTCCCTTTTCATGATGCCTGCCCCCCTTGTCTTGGCATAATCTCGTACAAATACCCATCCTCAGTTTCCAGCTCCACATAGATAAAGTCCCTGTCGACGGTGATGCGGGCATCCAGACCTTGGGTCACCGCCTCCACCCGGTCCGCCATCTCCACGAAATCCCCTGTACTGATGGCCTGCCACAGAGCGTAATGGAGCTGATGGTACCGCTCCACCAGTTCCCCATTGCGCTGGTCCACCAGTTCAACAGTCCAGTGGTTTCCCAGCCGTTCCTCCGCTAAGGCCCGGATCGCCCCATAGGTAGTCTCCAACCGCTCCACCCGTTCCAGGGTGACCACCAGATTGGTCTGCTGGCCGCGCTCGACCTTTAGATCCGCCACCCCGTCGATGGACAAAAAGGCCTCCTTTAGGGAGCCCAGGAACAGATGCTCATAGGCAAACCTGGCCCCAAAGAGTACCCCGAGGGATATTACAGCGACTAATATGATAATTCTGATTTTTAATTCCCTGAAGTTCATAAGCAACCCTCCGGCTTGTCATATTGTAACATGGCCGGCGATAGAAACGGTACATGTACTTTGTGCCAAAAGAAAGGACCGTTAGGCAAACAGGTCGAACCACACTCCTCTCCTTGGGACCCTAATCCACCGTGACCCGCGCTGGGGTATTACTGGCCACGGTGGCCTCTCCACCGGGATGGTACCCGCGGGCTTAAGATTATCTAAACAGGGTCTGGCAACCCGCCAGACCCTGTGCGCATCACTGCACCACCGCGGTTCCCTTCAGACTTTGCCAGGAACTTTGATGACGGCGGTTCAGTTTGTCGATGACCTGAACTTGGAAGTTGAAGACCTGGTCACTGGGTACCCGGAAGGTGAATTCATAGGGGAAGGTGGTGGACTCCTCCTGATACACCTTTCCTTCTTCCGTATACCAACTGACAATCACCTTCTGGGTAGCCACCGGCTCCGCGGTGCTGTAGACGTATACGTAATACTCCTCGGGAGACACCTGGATGCTGGCGGCGCCCATGTTGCCTATTAGAGGGACGTAGGTGGCCTGGAACCAGTGGGTATCGGCCTCCTCCCGCTCCCCGGTATAGGTTCGGTGGGTCTCCACCTGGATATTGGTATCATACACCACCAAGGCCACCTGTTCCTGGGCAGGGACGGTGAGTTCCAAAGTGGCGTCGTCCAAGGAGATGGGCTCTAGCCACTGTCCCCGACCATGGTCATAAAGGCTCACCACAAGTGCCTGGTTTTCCAAGCCCAGCAGTTCCCTGTCAAAGGTAAGTTGCACCGTCCGCGCTTCTTTGGCCTCGCTCATCAAAAAGACAAAGAAGTGATCCCCATTGTGGGCGGTGACATAGTTGAAACCGTAATCGTCCAGTGTCAGCACATCCCGATTCAGCCAGGGCCACACTTCCTCGAAACCATAAAAGGTCCCAGGGCGATGGCCGTAGAAGCGATTGCTGAACCACACATACCCCTGTTGCCGTACCCAGGGGAAGGAGATCTCACCCTGGCTCCGGTAGTGGGCCTCCGCAAAGAGGAAATCTAGGGAGTAGGCCAGATGGGAGTAGATGTGGTGATAATACAGAGACGTATAGTCCGGCCCCTCGTAGGGATACTCGGGATACATATGCATGGTAACGAAATTGTTCAAGTAGTAGCCGGGGTAATTAGCAAAGCGGCCAATGACCGCGTTGCGGGCGAAGGTCCGGTAGATCGCATCCCCGGTGATCTCCGTAAGACGGATCAGATCCGCGGCCCAGTTGGCCATCATGACCACCCGGTCCGAGGCCGCGAAGGTCATGGGCTGCTCAATGCCCAACCCCGCTTGGGAAGTGATCCACGCGGGCACCGTCTCCACCCGTACATCATGAAGCCCCATGGGCGCGCCCAGGCGGAACCGTTCGGTACCATACCACCAGATGGTCTTGGTGCTCTTCTCCACCACTTCATAGGGGTTTACCGTAATCTCCTGATCCATAAAGGGCGGTTGGGTCCAAAGGCCCGTCAAAAGCCACCGGGCTCCCTCCAGGGCTCCCGCCAGAACAAAGTCCTCCTGGACGAATTCATAAAGATCAAGGAATCCCACCCAGTGGGGCACAAACCGCGAGGCAAAGAAGGGTTGGACCCCCAGATCCTCGGTCTGGGGCTTGGCCACCTCTTCCGCGTAATACCGATAGGCCTCCTCCAACACCTGGGCCAAAAGCTCCGGATCCTGGGTCGCCCGCCAAGCGGCCAGTTCCTCCGCAAACCTAGGGACCGAGTTGATGTAGGTGCTAGACTGCACTACCCTGCCTTGCCACATCCGGGCCTGCAGGGCCGGGGTCAACCGGTCTGTAAGCTCCCACAGGGCATGATAGGTGGAGGCCCCAAAGTGTTTGTTCTCTCCAAACTGATCCTGCATCAGGGCCCCCTGTTCACTGGGGTCATAGGTGAAGTGGGCACCACTGCGGGACAACATGAACTCAATGGTGGGGATGGCCCGCCGCACCAGGATATCCCGGTCGCCGGTAAGCCGGTACAAGGCCAAGGGCATAGCCGGTGCCACATGGCTCACCCCGCCTTTGTGCTCGATGTTATAGTGTCCCTTCAGGTTGGCGTCCCAACCGCTGGCCTGGTCGTCCATGATGAGATCGATCATGTTGAAAATCGCATCATTCAGGCTAAAACTCCAGTTGCTGCGGTAATCGTGGAAACCAAACTCCTCCTCCACCACCTTCCGGTAGGCCCCAAACCAATCCCCGGGCTGGACCAGCACTTGCAGGGTGAAGGCGTATTCGGTCCCCGCCTGCATCAGCGATTCTTGCGAACCCATGATGGGGGCAAAAAGCACCGGCAGGACACCGCCCGCGGGACCCCGAATGGTCAATCCAAAGCGAGAATTGACAGGCCGCGGCCACCGCAAGCGGATTTCCCCCGGATCCGCCACCACCCCATAGCTCACCGTAGTCTGCCCAGTGGTAACCTGCCCCAGGCTGATGGGGGTGGGGGTGAAGGATTCTACCAACATTAGACTTTCTGCAGGCAAACGGCGACTGTGCCACAGGAAGGGCAACAGTAGGAAATCCACCTGGTCCACGGGATACTCGCCAAAACCCACAAAGGCCAGGGAATAGTATCCGGTGCGCTGGGGTTGAAATCTTAACGTAAGCCGTGGGAAGTTCTCCGCGGGCCCCAGGGACCACTGGGCCTCGAAGGCAAAGTCCCCCTCTTCCCTTGATAGTACCACTGTGTTTTCATCTTGCACCTTGAGGTCTTGGCACGGAATCCAAGTGGCTCCACCGGCCGCAAAGGCGTTCCGGGTCCGCTCCCGGCTGGTGAACACCTGGTCTTCTAGGGTCAACCGTTTTTCCACATCCCAGTAAGGGAAACAACCATCTTGGCCGAAGGTGACCGCCGGGGCCTGCAAGAGTAGGTAACCTTGCTCCGTGGCCGGGGAAATGCCAGGATCCACCCACTCCCCTTCCACCTTGACCAGGACCTTCGTATAAATCCACTGTTGCCGGTCGCTTACCATCCGGTAAAACTCCAGTCGGACCCGATCGTTTTCTAAGGTGTGAAGCAGTTCCGCCTGCTGGGGTGTGCCTACGATCTCCGCCAAAGGCACCACTTGATCCCCTAGGATCCGCTTCGGCGGCACCACCCGATATTGTTCCGCCATAGCGCTTTTCTGGTTATTGGGTGGCACAAAATTCTCATCGGTGGTAAGGACGATGCTGTCCACCCGGGCATAATACCGGGAGTCGTCCTTGACACTGAGCAGCGCAGGACCGGCCTCCAGATAAAAACTTCCCCCATATTCCCAGGCCCAGCCGTCCTGGCCGTGGCGGCCGAAGAGGCGCTGGGCTGCTTGTCCGGCTACACTAAGGGAAAAGAACCGAGAGCCTTGATCCTGGGTGTAATCCCGGGTACGAACCCACAGATGCCAGATCCCCTCCTCGGGGATGGACACATAGGTAAACATATTCTGCGCGGACTGATTCTTCGTGGTAAGCCCCCGCATAATCTGGCCGCCGAAGGCCGCGGTGTCATATTGTACCGTCCAAGTTCCCGTGATTTCAAAGTCTTCGGCTTCAATCCACAGTACCTGACCCTGGGCAGTTCCCGCATACAAAAGCAATATGCTAATCGCCACAACAACTACCATCAACTGACAATTCACCGGTACCTCTCCTTTGTTGCCATTTTACCCAAAGAAACTACGCCACCAACCTTTGCTGGAAAGAGTAAGGAAGGTTTTCACCGCACCGGCGAAAACCTTCCTTTCGGGCCTAGTAATCAGTGGAAGCGGTCCAGAAATCATCCAGCTGCTTCTGCAGCTCGTGGGTGGCCCACTCGATGGCTTCATAGGGGGTCATCTCAAAATTGACGGCCTTTTGTACCATAGACAACAACACCGCCGGTGCCCCGGTCAACGGTGGGGTGGGCTTAGCTTGGATGGACCGGTTGAAGCTATCCTGGATCACGTGCCAATAGGGATTGGCATCAAAGTATTCGGGCTGCAAGTTCACCTCGATGGTGGCTCCAGGCCGCCCCTGTTGCAGGGTCAGATACCCGCCACCGTCCACTTCCATGGTGAGCCATTTCAAAAGCAGCCAGGCTTCCTCGGGATGCTGGGTAGCCGCCAGGATACCATAACCCCAGCCAAGACCAATGTAGGGGTGGTAATCGTGGCCATCCCGGTAGGGAATCGGTGCCATCCCCAAATCAATCTGAGGGCTTTGTTGGCGAATAGAATAGTAGTTGTACGGTCCGCCGGCTAACATGGCCGCCTTCTCTTCCATGAACCGGGTCAGGGCCCAGGGATTCCCCACCTGCCGCAGTTTACTATTGCCCTGGTTGATGTTATTGGTGAAGTCCACCATCCACTCCAAGGTTAGTAGTCCCTGGGAGGCCGGGTCATTGAGGACCACAGTCCGCAGATCATCACTGTACAGATAGCCCCCCGCGGTATTCAGCCACATATTAAAGATCCAGTTGTAGGTGGGAGCTGCCACGTCGATTCCCACCTGGGCCAAGGTCCCGTCGGGATTCTGGAAGACCAGTTTTCTCCCCACCGCTTCCAATTCACTCCAGGTGGTGGGAAGGGAATTGTTGGGATCCAAACCGGACAGTTCAAAGAGTCCCTTGTTGTAGTAGAGATAGTAGCCGGCAGTGGCCTCCAGGGGTAGGTAGTAGTAATCCCCGCCGGGTACCAAGGGGTTGTTCTGCAGGGTATCGATCACCGGTGGGTAGAAGATCTCACTTAGATTGATCCCTTCTTTTTCCACGAAATCGGCGATAGAAAGCAGTCCCCCGGTAAGGCCCAAAGAGACGCTGTCTCCGTGTTCCATCATGGCCACATCGGGCCCCGTCCCGGACATGATCCCCATTAACAACTGCTCCATAGTGGGATGAGGCTTCAACTCCGCCTGCACCTTGATCCAAGGATATGCTTCCTCAAAGCGACGCAGCACTTCGTCCAAAAGGGCAGTACGCTGTCCGTCCCAATGGTGCCACAAAGTCAGGGTAACAGTCTCCTGCGCGGCACACTGCCAACCCAAAAGCAGAACAAGCAGCACCGGCAAAAGAAACAGCAAGGAATTTCTTTTTCTCCACGTCATCGGTCATTTACTCCCTTCACAAAAATCTAATCTCGTGCCCATCGACTGCCACGGGCCCTGTTCAGGGTCCTGGCAGCTCAAAAACCAAATGGGATTACTGATCGCAGCGGGATTCCGCCGAGACCAATAGCCCAAAGGACCGCCAAGGCATTGGGCTTGCCCCCGACGGCGGAGTACCTGTGGCCCTAGTGGGTAACAGCCCAAGGTTTCGCGAAGACCACAGGGCCCCTTTCTCCCCTCCACTTAAACCTGTCCTTGGGGTGTCAATTCAGCCGTTAGTTCCCCCCGCTGGTAATCACCACGTCATCGAGGTAAAACACTACTGAGCGGGGAGGACTTTGATAGTTGGCAAAGGTAACAAACTCGATTTCCTCCACCGCATTCCGGAAGGGAATGGTCCCCACGTCAAACCAGGACGCTGTGGCGGACTCCCGGACAAACACACGGTAATTCTGCCGGGCCGTGTCGACCTCTACCCGCATTTGGAACCAACGGGACAAGGGGTAGGCATATCCCGTGTTCTGCCAGCCGTTGGCGTAACCCTGGACGTTTCCATTGTTGAAATACAAGCTAACACCGGTCTTGGCACCACCAGGGCCAACGTTTCCATCGGCGGGGATAGAACCCATCGACAGGGTGAAAGCCCTTCCCGGTCCCGACACCCAGACCCAAAAGGTGACCGTGACCTGCTTTTGGGGCGCAAACTGCTTGTACAGGTATCCACCGATATTCCCCGACAGATCATTGGGAATATGGTCTAGGAGTACACTTTGCCCTCCGGAAGCAGATGTCTCCTCGGTCACCACCGCAGGAAAGTGGCCTTCCAAGGGAAACTGCACCGGCATCTCGCCCCACACAACCTCCTCGCCGGGCTGGTAGCGCTCGAAATCGTCAGAGAGCAAAACCACCGCGCCTTGACTGACCGCCACCACACCAAACACCACCAAAGCAATCCAGTGCACGATCCACAGTCTCTTTCGCATCCTCTTTACCTCCCAAACTAGCTTCTTGTCCTACTGCCGGTGCCAAAGAGGTGGCCCGGATGGTTCCGCAACACACCGTAACAAGTTTCGGCATTTCCGGCAAAATATCTCCAAGAAATCTCTCCTTAATCTATTTCCACACCCCAGAAAGAATTCCTGCCTAAGAAGGAGCACTTTACCAAATTGAGGATAAATAACGTTATCAACGAGTTTTGGGTGCCCTGAAAAGGCCCGAAACCGCCCCCCGAAAACATGTCGATTTTGTTTCGGAAATTCCGAAACAAAATCGATGAATCTTGCTGCGGAATATGGTACAATAGGATATATCCGGCAAAGGATCAGACAGATTCTGTTTCGTTGGGAGTTGTTAGGGATGTCCGTGACCATCAGAACCATTGCCAAAGCGGCTCAGGTCTCACCTGCCACCGTCTCCCGTGCCCTGTCGGGCAAGAAAGATGTGGCCCCCCAGACGCGCAAGAGGATCATCGCCTTAGCCCAGCAGTTGGGTTATCAGGGTAAGATCCAGCCTGCCGCGACTGACGAGAAAATTCCCAGGCATATCGCCGTGGTGATCCCCAACCAAAGGGTGCGTTTCCCCCGGCCCCCGGAACACCGCCGGATCAGCTGGTCCTTCAACCACGAGGTTTACACCGGCATTGAAGAGCTGGCCCACATGGATCAGTGCACAGCCCATATCATCATCTATTCTTACGAACACTACTACTCCAACGATGAGCTGCCTCCTAGTCTGCTCAGCGCGGATCTCCAGGGATATATCGTCCTTGGGGGGCTGATCCCGGTGGTACTCCGGGACTTTCTCCTTGCGGTGGACAAACCGGTAATCACCGTCGGAACCCAGATCGCCCCCCACATCGATGCGGTCATGGCCGACAACGTGGGTGCCATGCGGGAGTGCGTCCGGTACTTACATCAGCAGAACCATAAACGCATCGGCTTCATCGGTGGTGCGAGGGAATCACGCATTGATTCGGAGAAGCTAGCGGGATATTTGTCGGGACTGATTGAAACGGGGCTGCCGGTGGATCTGGAGCTCGTTCGGGAAGGTTCCATGCAAGCCCAGGCCGGCTATGAACACGGCCTTTTCCTGCTGGAAAAGGGTGTGGATGCCATTATGTGCTCCTACGATGCCCTCGCCATGGGAGCGCTGCGGGCCGCCAATGAAAAGGGCATCAAGGTCCCCGAAGAAGTGCACATTGTGGGGTTTGGTGATGAGTTCAACGATGAGAGTCTGGCGGCTCTCCTAACCACCTTTCGGGTACCCAAGACCCGCATGGGCCGGATCGCCTATCAGCGGCTCGTGGAAAGACTGCGGGACCCAAAAACAGAACCGGTCCGGGTGGTCATGCCCACCAGCTTCGTCGAAGCCCTGCAGTTACAAAGGGAAAGGATCGCAGAGAAATAAGGAAAAAAGCCGTTGTCTCTTGGGCTACAAACAAAAAGGCACGGACGAAATATCACCTTTTCGCTGGATAAAGGATTTCAAATGCCTCTTCCGAAGGTCCAGCTTGACTTCTCAACACAGGGGCATACCGGAAAATGACCGATACGCCCCCAAGAGGCCTTTCGGCAACAGAAGAAAAGGGATCTCGGCCTAATCCGGGGACACCCCATACTCCCTTAGTCTCTCCTGCAAGCGTCTAACATCCAGTTGTCGGGGGGTTACCCCCAGTCGGGCACATAAGGCCGCGGCGATGCCCACGCTCTGCCCCATGTTAGCACAGATGGGCATTACCCGGTAGTTGGAATGGGCCAAGTGGGTGCCCGAAATGTTTCGGCCCGCCAAAAACAGGTTGTTCACTCCTTTAGGCACAAAGCAACCGTAGGGAATGGTGTAGCCGTTCCGTTGGGGAAATTCCTTCTGCATGCCCGTGGGATCCAAGCCGCTGCCGGACACGTTATGTACGTCGAAGTTGAAATGGGCCTTGGTCACCGCCCAATCGTCAAAGACTCTCGCTTCCAAGATGTCCTGTTCCGTCAGGGTATACTCCCCCACAAAACGGCGGGTTTCCCGGATGCCCATCATGGCACCACTACTGATTACATAACAGTTCTCAAAACCGGGCACAAACTTCCGCAGGAATTCCGTGATGGGTTCAATCTGACTGCGGCAGACCAACTCCGCGCGGGTAAGGTCTTCGGCACTGGTCCCGTCGATATCCACACAATTGGTCATATTGCAGGTCACAATCCCCGGCAAGGTGGAGCGATATAACAAGACATGTCCTGCGGGCGGCGGCAAATGCTCCTTGGCTAGGGTCTGCAGGTCACCGGCGGGTACCGGGAAGGATTCTTCAAAACTGGCCGGCAGCACCGCCCGGTTTAGATCCACCCCACTCACCTTGAACATTAAGGTCGCCGGCTGCATCTTTCCATCAACGGACCTACCCTTTGTATAGGGGACCCCCGCCCGGGCCGCGATATCCCCGTCGCCTGAGGCGTCCACCACGATCTTCCCCAGGTGCACTTCGCGTCCTGACTTGCTTTCGGTAATCACGCCCAGGATCCTATGGTCTTCCATCACCGGCGCACAGGCCACAGTATACAGACGCAGCTTCACCCCTGCTTCGATTAACATCTCCAACATCACCGTTTTCAGCCGTTCCGGATTAATGATCTGTCGGTAGGGCCCCTCTTGAGAACGATCTAGGATCTCTTCGTAGAAGCCCCCTTTGGTGTTTCCAGTCCAGTGACTCATCAGTCCCGTAGTGGCCATGCCACCAACGGAGCCGAACTGCTCAATGAGTAAAGTGTCAGCGCCTTCCCGGGCCGCATTCACCGCCGCGGCAAATCCGGCGGGTCCACCGCCAACCACCAACACGTCCACGTTGCTCACCACAGGAAGTTTTCGTTCCGGTTCCACAAAGTATTCCATCTCCACCATCCTTACCAAGCATTTGCTTTCCAGGAAGACCCCCAGACTCAATGCATTGCTAATCCTCGGTCAGCAAATATCGTCCCAGGGCAACGCCTAGATCCCCACCAAAGGAGCGCAGGTTTTCCCGGGTTTACTCCACCTTGGGAGGACCATAGTAGGGCATCTCAAAGGTGGTACTGAGCACCGCACCACAATCTGCGAAGAACTTGCTACCCGTGGGTGTGTCGGGGTATCGCCAATCCCCTAGCTCGCCCGCCGGTTCCGCGTTATATCGTTTTTCATACCGAATCCCCCCCGTCTGGAGGTTCCGGTCCGTTACCTCTTCCAGGATGGTTGCCAATCGGCTGATGGGATCCTCCCCAGCGGGGCGCCTCAAGACGAAGAAGGGATGCAGATTCATCAAGTAGGGGCTGTGGAAGTCAATGTAAACCGCGGTCTTACCCTTGAAGGCCGCAGCATAATCCATCAGGGCCGCGGTGGACCGGTAAACCGGGGAAGGAATATAATCTAGATAGTGATCATGGGGAGACCGGTCCTTACCCTGGTCGCCGGCTTCCACCCCGTCGATGTCCAAGAAGGGTACAATGTGGAAGCAATACCGTTCTAAGACCCGAGGCTGTTTAAGTAAAGCAGCAATGGTCCCCTCCAGGACATAGGAGGCACTGGCTTCACAGGCATGGGCCCGGGCAGTAAAGAAGACATGGTACTCGGCCTGGGGATTGCCCAGTCTTAACAAATCCACCGGCCTTCCTGCTTCACTGCTGGTCAGCACCCTTCGCTCCACAGCCGGGTATTGACGGCAAAAATGCTCAAAGTCCCTGGGTTGATAGGGAAAGGCATAGGCAAAATAGACCTTCTCCCGGGGAGCAAAGGTATACTCAAATTCCTCTGACATCTCCCCAGTTCCCCCTAGGAACCGCCAAGTACGGCCATCTTTGCCTAAGGCCGGTCTCCAGGGCCCCACCACCTTACCATTGGCGAAACGGAACTTCACCGAAATCTGGTCGTCACTGGGGTTTTTCCATTGCATATTCCAGTAAAACCACCATCTGCTGGTTCCCCGCAGTTCCTGACTAACCAAGATCTCCTCCCTACTTTTCCCCACACAGCAGATGTTTCCCCCCGGATAGTTGGCACTGGTGATCATTCGACTGGCATCCCCCGTCACTGTCTTCTGCCCTTTACATTGGTATTGCCCCTTCCCTACACCGCCGAGGGCTGGTACACACTTGACCGGAAAGAACCCAGCTCCCCCTGTCTTGCTGTCTATACCCCATCAACCCCTGCACGGCAAAACAGCGCTCCGTAACCCGAAGCCAATGGGCTCCATAAAGGTGATATCCGAAGAGAGCAGATCACGAGGCTTCCGTCCCTCTCTGCACATAGGGTTCCACTTTCCATCACGAAAGACCTCCTAGGATCACCCCTTTTTGGGTCACCACCTCTTCAAGCCATCTGGCCGGTCCCGCCCTTGCGGAGACTAGGCTAATTCTGTCCCTCAATCGGAGGATAATGGGCACCGTCTGTGGTACCCCATTCCGGAGGCCTGCTAGCCCGGCCGCAGTGCCGCTCACCCTTCGGGACTTTCACTCTCTAGACAGTACCCGTACCGGGCGCACCAATAAGAACACCGCCCCTTGCTTCCTTGGGGGCGGTGTTTCGATTCTACTTGAGACAAGTTATTTCCTCGTCCTTAATCATCCTTCGCTCCGTTCTACCGATAAACCTTGAAGGAATCGATATAGATCGGTGATGGCTCAGTTCCTACACCATACATGTAGAACCCGACCCTGAGCATCTCAGTACGGTTCTGGTTGCGGAAGGGTGCCGTGGCTACCTTGTGTTCCATATCGTCTACGTAAATGTCGTAGGTCTTGTTGGGCACGTCTATTACCACTTTAATCTGCACCCATTCACCGGGAATATAAGTGGCGACTTCATGCCAAGCACCGTTAGCAAAATAACGGATAATGCCGTTATTGTGAATATACAGGCTCACCGCATCGCCATCACCAATGTTGTGGACGTCCGACACCGACAGTGCGGCACTGCGCACCGTGCCGGTAGGCAATAGCCAAGCCTCCACGGTCAACTGATCCTTCACCGGCTCGGCCAGTTCGTAGTAGAAATCATCGCCATAGCCATTGGGTACTCCCCGCAAATATACACTCTTACCCGGACGCCCAGGGGTCTCCACAATCTCTGGGGCATCGTGTTTGATACCCCGCACCCCCTCAATCACCATCATTGTCCCCAAGGGCTCGTCGTCGAAGTCCACATCGAAGAAAACCTGTTGCCCGTAGACGTTAGCCCCCAGGACCACCAACAGCACCAACACCATGGAGAGTATTCTTCTCATCAGCCTACGCCCTCTCAGTTGAAGTCTTATTCTTGGTAGACCAGCAGGGAATCCACATAAACCGGTTGAGGCTCATTGCCGGGCGCAACGTACATAAAGAATCCCACACGGTTTAGCTTGGTCAGTTTGTCATTGCGGAAAGGAGCGGGAACATCGGTCACCTTTTCGCCGTCCACATAGATGTCGTATTGCTGGGCAGGGACATCGACCACCACTTTGAGATGAAACCACTTGCCCGCTTCATAGGTGGCACCGGTATCTTTGAATCCGCCGGCATAGTAATAAATCTTTCCATTGCTATAAAGATACACGCTCACCGCGCTAAGATCGCTGACGTTCTGATCGCCCACCCCCAAGGCAATACTCCGGCTAGTTCCTTCAGCATACAACCAAGTCTCCACCGTTACCTTGTCCTCGATGGTCTCCGGCAGTACATAGTAGAAGTCCTCGGCATTACCCTGGGTAACATCGGCCTTCGTCAAGCGTACGCTCTTGCCGGGACGATCCCCTGGGTTATCTACAATCTGGGGCAAAAGGTTATTTTTGGACCGGATCCCAGTGATAAGGGGCAAGTCCCCTACTTCCTCGTCGTCAAAATCCGCATAGAGGTAAGGAGCATCATCAAGGAGAAAGTCAACATCAGTTAGGGAAGTGTTTTCCACGGTAATCTGCTGCGTCACGGGGCAATAGTGACCCTTCCAGGCCGCCTTCACGGTGTATTCCCCCGGTTCCACCGTGGACACATTCAGACTGTACTGTCCATTCTCATTGGTTACAGTGTAAATATCCGTACCCAGCAGACTCACAATCACATCAGCCATCGGCTCTCCATTGCGGGTAACCTGGCCCGATACACGCACGGCCTCCGGGCCCGTTTTCAACAGGCAACCAAAAGAAGCAAGAAGTAGTCCACACAGCGTGATTGAAATCCATCGTTTCATTTTCCATTACCTCCCCTTTTTTCTGTGCTTGTAAGTTCCTGGGAACCTCTGGCGGAAAGGCTCCTCGCCAGAAATTCGCGTCTAACAAGACTTCCTAATACTATTTTCTGCCTATCTTCGCACACCCGTCGTCCCAGCGTTCAAGCTTATCTCACGTCTAGAACCGGTATTTCGCACCCTTGCACGCAGAAGCCGTTGAATTTTTTCTTAGGTTGTTGCGAGGTATATCCTCTCATCATATCCTGCCAATCTGAGCAACTTCAAAATCTCAGGAGATGTATTCGTTGGCAAGTAGCGTTCCGTATGAGTCCCGTGGTGAAGGTAAACCACGGAGATATACTGGAGCATGTCCAATATGACCGTAACCGTTGGACGATCCAGGACTCGATTGCCCGGGGCAAGTA
>DUMW01000100.1 GCA_012839765.1 Bacillota bacterium | reverse complement strand
CACGGTGAGACTACTGCCAAAGGAGCTTGGCACGCCAGATGAAATATTGGAACGATATGGGATCGAACGGTCAACTTAGCACACGTTCTTTCTTTTTTTCCCTGGGCTTATGTCAAAACCCCAGTTTTTGATAGAAGGGGGAAGGATTTCGGTAAAGAGTAGCGAATCATTGTAAGTGAGTTTGGTAGAAGAGGTAATTGGTACCAGTTTTGGTACCGGTACCAAGTTAATAACACAAATGCCCGAGGAGGAACAGTGACTATGGATAAGTTGCGCGTAGGGATTGTCGGAGTTGGAGGCATCGCCAACGGCAAACACATGCCGGCATTGTCTAAGATTAAGGAAGTGGAAATGGTCGCTTTTTGTGACCTGATCGAAGAGCGGGCCCAGAAGGGTGCCAAGCAATATGGTACCCCCGATGCCCGGGTTTACACCGATTACCGGGTGATGCTGGAGAAGGAAAAGCTGGACGTGGTCCATATTTGTACCACCAACGATGCCCACAGTCCCATTACTGTGGCTGCTTTGGAGAGCGGCTGCCACGTCATGTGTGAGAAGCCCATGGCCATCAACACCCCTGAGGCCCAGGCCATGGTGGAAGCCGCAAAGCGGACCGGGAAGAAGCTTACCATCGGTTACCAGAATCGTTTCCGTCCCGATTCCCAGTACCTGAAGAAGATCTGTGACCGTGGCGACCTGGGTGACATATACTACGCCAAGGCCTTGGCCATTCGGCGGCGGGCTGTTCCCACCTGGGGTAGCTTCCTCTCCCTGGAGAAGCAGGGCGGTGGACCCTTGATCGACATTGGAACCCACGCCCTGGACCTGACCCTGTGGTGCGTGAACAACTATGAACCGCTCTATGCCGTGGGCAGTGTTTACCACAAGCTGAACAGCAAAGAGAACGCGGCCAACGCCTGGGGTCCCTGGGATCCGAAGGAGTTTACCGTAGAAGACTCTGCCTTCGGCTTCATCGTCTTCAAGAACGGGATGACCATCGTTTTGGAATCCAGCTGGGCCCTGAACACCCTGCATGTGGGCGAGGCCCGTTGCGTCCTCTGCGGTACCGAGGCTGGTGCGGACATGAGCGACGGCCTGCGGATCAACGGTGAGGAGTTCGGTCGGCTCTACACCAAGAAGCCTGAGTTCAACATCGGTGGTGTGGACTATTACGAAGGCACAGGCGCATCCCCTGGCGACATTGAGGCCAGAGTCTGGATCGATAGCATCCTCAACGACAAGGAGCCGGTGGTCAAGCCGGAACAGGCCTTTGTGGTGACCAAGATCCTCGATGCCATCTACGAGTCGGCGAGGACCGGCAAGCCGGTATACTTCGACTGATAGAGATTGACTTAGCTAACAAAAGGAAAGGGCTTAGATCTGATAGGGATCTAAGCCCTTTAGAATTTGCCCCAGAAATCTTAGCGCAACTGTGCTAGATAATCCTCCCAAATGAAAGCCTTCTCTGGCTTGTTCTTCCGCTCATCTGCCCGCAGTTCTTCCAGGAGTGCATCGAACTCTTCCTCTGGTACAGGGAATTTCACGGGCTTTTGCCTTACCATGCTGTAGAGCATAGCGTTGGCCAGCTCCACGGACTTGATGCCCTCAACACCGGGTGCAATGAGTTCTTCTTTACCCAAAATGGTGTTGACTACGTTCTGGGTGATGTACTGATGGCCGTGGGGGTTGTCTTCGATGGGGATTTCTTCCATGCTGACTTTCTTACTGTAGAAACCCTGGTTGCTGGTGTCGATGATGGACTGCACCGTCTCCTCCAGGGGCCAGAACATAAGCTTGTTGTCTTCAAAGACTAACTTACCCTTTTCCGCGGTGATCTCCAGGCGGTTTGTGCCAGGGAAGTCGGCGGTGGAGGTGATGAAGCTGGCGGTGGCCCCGTTGGACATCTTCATAAGAACTGAGATGTCATCCTCCACTGTGATATCGTGCCATTTGCCAAGGTAACCCAAAGCGTAAAGCTCCTCGGGCAAACCGAAGAACCACTGGAACAGGTCCAGGTTGTGAGGACACTGGTTCATGAGGACGCCACCACCTTCACCGTTCCAGTTACCCCGCCATTCCCCGGAGTTGTAATAGTGCTGGGTACGGAACCAGTCGGTGATAATCCAGTTGATGCGGCGCACTTCACCCAGGGTGCCGTTGTTGAGTAGTTCTTTGATCTTGATGAAACAAGGTTTGGTCCGTTGCTGGAACATGGCAGCAAAGACCACGTTGCTGGATTTGGCATAGGCTTCGTTAATCAGCCGGGCTTCCCGGGCAGTGATGGCCACAGGTTTTTCGCAGATCACGTGGATGCCCCGTTCAAAGGCGGCAATACACATCTCGGGGTGAAAAATGTGGGGAACCCCGATAATCACCGCGTCTACTAGGCCGCTGTCGAGCATCTCGATGTAATCCCGGAAACGCTCGATTTTACCCTTATGTTCTTTGGTGGTGGTGGTCACCGCATGATCAAAGTCAGCAGTATTCTTGTCCAGCGCTTCGAAACGTGCAGGGTCGATGTCGCAGACCGCGGTTAGCACCGCACCTTCCAGGTTGGGAAAATAACGGTAATGCAACTTGCCTATGTTTCCCAAGCCGACAAGACCAAAACGTACTTCTGTCATGGGGTCAGATGCCTCCTAGAAATAATTTGCCGTTTAGACTATTCTAGACCGAAGGGGTAATTCCTTCCCAACGGCGCTAATCGGAGAACTAGGGACGCGGGAGGATTGATGGGGAGCCATCAGGAAAGACTAGGGGTGACTTGTCCTTCCCTGAGGGATTGTGCGGTTGACTACAGATGGTTACAACAGATAATATTTAAGAAGAAATCCAGGAAATAGGTAAGGAGTTGCGCTATGAACCCTAGGGATAAATATATCTTGTGGCTGAACAGCCCGGTGGTTGATGAGGAGACTAAGAGGGAACTACGGGAAATTGAGGGGGATCCGGCCAGTATTGAAGAACGTTTCTGGACCGATTTGGAGTTCGGTACCGCGGGACTGCGCGGGATCCTGGGGGCCGGGACCAATCGGATGAACAAATATATGGTGCGCTGGGCTACCCAGGGCCTGGCTAATATAATTTGCAGAGCCGAAAAGAATCGACGGGTGGTCATTGCTTACGATACCCGCTATTGTTCCACCGAGTTTGCCTGGGAAGCGGCGGCCGTCTTGGTGGGTAATGGGGCAGAGGTGTGGGTGTTTCCCGAGCCGGTACCCACCCCCATGCTTTCCTATGCCGTAAGACATCTTGAAGCTAGCGCGGGGATCATGATTACCGCTAGCCATAACCCTCCGGAATACAATGGGTATAAGGTTTATGGACCCGATGGTTGTCAGCTGGTTTCCTCCCTGGCCCAAGCGGTCACGGAGGAACTGGAGAAAGTAGATGTTTTCCATGATGTGCGGCTAGCTGACCAAGAGGCAGTAAAGGCTCAGGTGAACACTGACTTGTCCCAGGTAATTGCCGATTACCTGGACGACACCCTCAGCCTCTGTTTTAATACCGAGCTTATACGAGACATGTCCCACGACTTCTCCGTGGTGTATTCGCCGCTCCACGGAACCGGCAGAAAGCTGGTCCCCACCGCTTTGGAGAGATTAGGGGTAAAGCAGCTCCATTTGGTGGAAGAGCAAATGAAGCCCGACCCAGCTTTTCCTACGGTGGAGAGTTCCAATCCCGAAGACCCAAAGGCCTTCAAACTGGGCTTAGAACTGGCCCGGAAACACGGTGCCACCTTAGTGGTGGCCACTGACCCTGACTGCGATCGGGTGGGGGTCTATGTTAGGCATCAAGATGACTATGTATTCTTGACGGGGAACCAGATCGGTGTGCTCCTTACAGACTATATCCTCGGTCAGCACAAGGCCCAGGGCACCCTTCCCTCCAACGGGGTGGTCATCAAAACGGTGGTAACCACAGAGCTTACCCGGGCGGTGGCAAAGGAGTATGGCGTGACTCTGGTGGATACGCTCACGGGTTTTAAGTATATTGGGGAACTAATGACCCAGTACGAACAGACCAAAGAACATACCTTCCTTTTTGGGTTTGAGGAAAGCCATGGTTATCTGGCGGGGAACTTCGTGCGGGACAAGGACGGGGTGGTGGCTAGTACCCTGATTGTGGAGATGGCTGGGTACTACCTGGCCCAGGGGATTTCCCTGGTGGAACGTCTCCGGCAGATCATGGACAAGCACGGCTATTACACCGAATCTCTCCATTCTCTGACGATGCCGGGGGTGGCCGGCCAACAGAACATCAAAAAGATCATGGAGTATCTGCGGAACGATTGTACCGACGAGATCTTGGGGATGTCGGTGGTGCGCCATGCGGACTTCCTTACTTCGGTACTGCGTACTCCCGAGGGTACCGCAACCATTTCATTGCCGAAGTCCGATGTGCTCCAGTTCCATCTGGCCAATGAAACCTCCATTACGGTGCGACCTTCGGGGACCGAACCGAAGATCAAACTCTATTTTGCCTCCAAAGGGGCCACCTTGGCCGAATCCCAAGCAAAATTAAAGGGGATCGAGGAGGATATGGTGAAGTTGATCAGTAGCATCACGGAATGTTAAGTACTTCCTTGGGAGGGGATAACATATGAATAGCAGGCATGAAGCAGCGCGCAAACTTCTTCGGGAGTTCAAGGGTGACAATTATGCCTTTGGGGCGGGAGCCTTAGAACAAGTGGGGAACTTTGCCCGGAGCTTAGGTCAACGGGTGTTGGTGATCGCTAACCCCTCAAGGTGGTTACAGCCTACGGTGACCCGGGTTACCGAGTTGTTACAGAACGCCGGCTGTGAAGTGGTCGGTACCGTGGCCGGTGCTCAGCCCAATGCACCAAAGGAAGACGTGTATCGTCTGGAAGGACAGATTCTCCATACAGCTCCCGATTGCCTGGTGGCCATTGGCGGAGGCAGTACCATCGATGCTGCCAAGGCGGCCAATGTCCTGGCCTCCTTGGGGTGCCACAGTGCTGACATTGAAGATTACTTTGGGACGGGTCTTGTTACCGCGGTGGCTCAGAAGATGAACCGGAAGCTTATACCCATGGTGGCGGTGCAGACCGCGGCCAGTTCCGGGGCCCATCTGACCAAGTACTCCAATGTTACGGATCCGGTAAATGGGCAAAAAAAGTTGATTGTGGACGATGCGATCGTGCCTCCAAAGGCGGTTTTTGACTATGAATTAACAGTGACCACGCCGAAGAATACCACTTTGGATGGGGCCTTCGATGGATTGGCCCATTGCCTAGAGGTGTTCTACGGAGCACCTGCGGACCGCTACGACAAGATCGCGGAGATCGCCCTGTTGGGGATTGAACTAATTGCCGAAGGAGTCATCCAGATGGCCGAGGACCGGTGGGATCCAGAGATTCGGGAGACCTTGGGTCTGGCCACAGATCTGGGCGGCTACGCCATTATGGTGGGCGGTACCAATGGTGGCCATCTTACCAGCTTTTCCTTGGTGGATGTCACTAGTCACGGCCGGGCCTGTGCTGTCATGAACCCCTACTATACGGTGTTCTTTGCTCCGAGTATCGAGCGGCAATTGAGTGCGGTGGCCGAGGTGTTAAAGAAGGTAGGACTCATTGAAGGGGATCTAACCGGTGTCCGGGGCCGGGA
Organism: Bacillota bacterium; assembly: GCA_012839765.1. Classification (NCBI taxonomy): domain Bacteria; kingdom Bacillati; phylum Bacillota; species Bacillota bacterium. The sequence goes on along the minus strand of DUMW01000100.1, from coordinate 3,481 downwards.
GTTGGGTGTAATGGTGGCCCATGGATTGGTGGCATTGAGCAAGAAGGTAGGTTTCCCCACCACCCTCCAGGAGCTTCCGGGCTTTACCGATGAGCACATTGCTCGGGCTTTGGAGGCAGCGAAGAATCCTCAGCTGGAGATGAAGCTGAAGAATATGCCTGTACCCCTGACCTCAGCGCAAGTGGATGAATACATGGGCCCCATCCTCGAAGCAGCCAAGACCGGTGATTTCAATATCATTAAGAACTTATCCTAGGGAGTTGCACCATGTTCGTTTTGCCGAAAGCTAAGGACCAAGCCCTAGATATCTACGTTTGGCTGGAAAACGAGGATCAGCTGGAAGACACCTGTCGACAGCAGGCGGTAAACCTGGCCAATCTACCTTGCGCAGTGTCCCATGTGGCCCTGCTGCCGGACACCCACACCGGCTATGGGATGCCCATTGGTGGGGTTGTTGCCTGCCGGGGAGCCATCATCCCCAATGCGGTGGGGGTGGACATCGGCTGCGGGGTGGCCTACGTGGAGACGGGGGTAATGTGGGAAAGGCAGGACAGGTCTTTGCTGGAGGATATTGTCCAGGATATCCTGCGGGCGGTGCCTACTGGTTTCAGCCACCACAAAAGACCCCAGAAGTGTGAGGCCTTAGACAAGTATAGGCCTACGGCCGACGATCCGAAGGAGCTTTTGGCGGAGATTGACCGGGGATACTACCAGGTGGGGACCTTAGGTTCCGGTAACCATTTCATTGAGCTCCAAAGGAATGTGGAAACCAATGAGTTGACCATCATGGTGCATAGCGGTTCCCGGAACTTCGGGTACAAAATCTGCAATTACTACGCAAGGCGGGCCAAGGCCCAGGGACAACCCTTACGGGACAAGGATCTGGCCTATTTCTCCGTGGAAAGTCCCGAAGGAAAAGGGTATTTACGTTGGATGAATCTCGCCTTGGATTTCGCCCGCGAGAACAGGAAAGTGATGTTGGAACGGGTCCAGGCCATCGTTGCGGACCAGCTGGAGAAACACTGGAAGGTCTCTCCCAAGTACCGCAATCAGATCAATGCTCATCACAACTATGCCTCCCTGGAGGAGTATCGGGGGGAAAAGCTGTGGATCCATCGGAAAGGGGCCATCTCCGCCCACAGGGACCAGTTGGGGATCATTCCCGGTGCCATGGGTTCCTACAGCTACATCGTGCGGGGCCTGGGTTCAGAGCTTTCCTTTCAGTCCTGCTCCCATGGGGCAGGACGGCGCCTGGGGCGCCGTGAGGCGATGCGCGCCTTTACCAAGGAGGAAGTCTTGGCAGACCTGGAACGGCAGGGTGTAGTCCTCGGGAAGGAGCGGTTGCGGGATGTGGCCGAAGAGCACCGCTTGGCTTACAAGGACATTGACGAGGTGATCAAACTGCAGTTGGACTTGATCGTACCCCTCAAGAAACTGGAATCCTTGGCCACCGTGAAAGGATAGAGGTGTCGATCATTGACCGATCGTCGTAAAGAGCTAAAAGAACAATACCGTCAGATGAAGCCGGAGATGGGTATCTTCTTGATCCGGTCTCGGCGGGAATCTGTTGGGTATTTGGAGGCCACCCAGAATTTGAAGAGTACCATCAACAGCACTGTGTTCAAGCTGAACTTTGGCAACCACCCCAACAAGAAGCTGCAGGAGCTTTGGAAAAAAGAGGGCGAGGCTGGCTTTACCATAGAAGTGTTGGAGACCCTACCCTATGACAAGGACGAGTCCAAAACCGATTACAGTGAAGAGCTGGCCATCCTCAGGACCATCTGGGAAGAGAAGCTTGCCAACGAAGACTTAACGTTGTGCTGAGGTTATCAGGATATAACGCGAAGCATCCCGCCTCATTCGTTTGTGCTAGGAATGCTTCGCGTTTTCCTAGTGCCCGGTAAAGGACCGGACAAGTCTTCTGATGGAAGCGGGCTTATCATGGACGAATAGGCTGCCTTAGTACATGCTGACCGTAGCACTTAAACAAGCAGAGACATTGGATATAGCGGACTTCTTCAGGGGGGATACCCCCGCCGCTGCCATGGCCTTTTGGAGTTGTGCGCGTAAGAATGCTTGCTGTAGAAATGTCTTTCCACTTTGCAAATCCCTCAATGATGAACTTCTTATAGGCTGTCCTTTGGCTGCCGGATAGATCCGGCCGGTTCCTTCGTTTAAGATGAAGCAACACTACATCTACATTGGGTGCGGGGTGGAAATCCTCGCGACGGAAGTAGTGGCGAATAGTGAGTTCATAGAATGGCTTTAACATCAATGAGCGCAGTGACTCGGTGGGTTGACCAAGGAAGCGCCTGGCTCTTCCTTTTCTGTCGTAAGCCAAGCATCCCAAGGTGGGTTCTTGGCTTCGGTGAGTTTGCGCACTATTGGAGTGGTTATGGAGAATGGAATATTCGTCACTACCTTGTAGGGCTTTGTCTCTGGCAGCTTCCATTGGAGGAAGTCGCCACGGACAGATGCAGATTTGGGGCGTTGGTGAACTTCTTCAGTTTTATATAAAGCCTCTGATCCAATTCAATCGCGGTGACCCGTGTGCAGTGTTCAAGTAGCACAGCGGTCAGATGGCCCTTTCCGGGTCCGATTTCCAAAACATGATCATAGGGGGCCAGGTCGGTGAGGCCTATTATTTTACGAATGGTTTTCGTGGAAGTCAAGTGAGGATAAGAGGTTGAGGGAATATATGGCTTCGGAGGAAGAACAGTCTTGGTATACAGTGATATCACCAAAACGCGCATCGCCGTATTTAGACTAACCCATGGGTCAGTTTGACTGATTCTGTATGTTGTCTTGTTATGGGTTTCTAAGAAAAATTAAAGAAGAATAGCGGAGGGGTGAGTTCAGGCCGGTTTTCCGGCCTGAACTTGACTGTGGGATCGGGCGGGAATCAGCTGGATAATATCGGCGTCCAGATATTCTTGGCCCAGTTTCTTCGCCGCGCCCACGCGATGGTGTCCATCGAGGACGAAATACTTGCCATCCAACTCATATACGCTGATCGCCTCGTTGAGCTCGCCTCGCTCCATCAACCGCGAGACCCTCCGAGACCGCTCCCTACTGAAGATACCTCTGAATTGGAAGTCTGCCTTCATATCCGCGGTACGACCAACCGTCCCTACGATCCTGTCAACTTCGACCGGATGCACGCCAAGTTCCCTGCGGTAGAGAATAGGGTACTTGGACCTTTCCTCTTCGAACGAAAGAACCTTGTTCTTACGACCAAACAGCAGCATCATGCTTGCCTCCTTTCTACTTAGAATGATGCGGGTCACAACTTATCCCGCGGGACAATTGCCTCCCCGCGTCTATATGATAGTATTAAACCGAGAAAAATGCAAGGGGAATCTGGCCAAATTGGAAAGCTTTCTTGGTTTGCTGGTGAGCAAGGGAGTTGTCGATGAAAGACACGAGGATTCCTTTGACTTTAACGGGAGGACTAAGCAGGATCTAGTCCAATGGTGTGTTT
>DUMW01000099.1 GCA_012839765.1 Bacillota bacterium | reverse complement strand
GATGCCCACCAAGGGATGGTGGGGGACTTTTCGTGCGACGGGGCCTAGAGAGTTGCTGCAGATGGGCTTGGACGCAGGATTCGGCAGCAAGAATAGTGGTGGTTGGGGTTGTGTGCAATTGATAGGATGTGAAGGTTAAAGAAGCGGTACGGTACTCTGTATTTGAGTGTCCTGTTGATCCAGCACTACGGACGATGCTGCCAGCTGAACTGGAGTCAACAATCGATCTGAAACATGACAGTCGTCGGCTGTTACTATTACTAGAGAAGAACTGGACAGGAGATTGGTGCGTTGGGCGAAGAAGACTTGCGATCCTGAAGGCTCTAGGATTGTGAACCTCAAGCTTACATGAAATCACTAGGAGGTTCGATCCCCCCTCTGTTAAATGGTTTGGCTCTCTTTTTGTAAGTTCTTCCTGTTAAGATAAAAAGCATTTTCATGAGACTCGCAAAAATCGGCCAAAAAACCTTCAGTGAAGCGGGTTTGAGACCCCTACAGTCGCCCCCACGCGGGGCGTGGATTGAAATCTAGGTGGCGGGGCCAGATGCCCCGCTCTTTTAAGTCGCCTCCCTACGTGGGGGTTTAAACTGAGAAGTCATCTTGGCGGACCGGTGGGCATTCACGCATTAGGTTGCCCCTACGGGGAGGCGTGAAGCTTACTTGTTCAGCTACTACCGACTGATAGATACGATCACTATAACCAGTAAACCGACAATAGTATCCTAGATTTGCCCTCCCGCAACGGTTCTCATCCATTTCCTCAATTACTACTGCCATTCTTTTTGCCCGGAGTCTTTCCAAGCTGAAAAAGTTGAGTTGATAGGCAGGATTTTTCTCTCATGTACCGAAAATGTCACTACCCGGTGGGGGAAAGTGGGGAGAAGTGGTGAACTAGACACCGAGGGGGGTGCAACGGCCCATGTTCATGGGGGAATATACGCACACACTGGACAGTAAGGGTCGTTTGTTCATACCCGCCAAGTTCCGGGAGCTTTTGGGTGATACTTTCGTCGTTACCCGTGGCCTGGATAATTGTGTGTTCATCTATCCCATGGATGAATGGAAGGCCTTGGAACAAAAATTGAAGGCACTTCCCCTCACGAAGGCTGACGCCCGGGCCTTTGTCCGTTTCTTTTTCTCCGGTGCAGCTGAATGCCAGCTGGACAAGCAAGGTCGGATCATGATTCCCAGCAACCTCCGCAGTTACGCCCAACTGGATAAGGATGTTGTGGTGATTGGAGTGTCCAATCGGGTGGAATTGTGGTCCCAGGAACGGTGGGAAGAATATATGTCGGAGTCTGCGGCATCCTTCAATGAGATCGCCGAAAAGATTGTGGACCTTGGCATTTAGAGAAGAAGGACGGAGGAAAAGGCGGTGCAAGGTTACGAGCATAAGCCAGTGTTACTTAACGAGATACTGGAATACTTGCGAATCGATTCCGGCCAAGAAGGTTGGTTTATTGATTGCACCCTAGGCCGGGGTGGACATACCGAAGCTGTTTTGAAAAACTCGCCACTGTGTGTGATCGGTATCGACCAGGATGAGCAGGCCATCGCCGAGACGAGAAAACGGTTGGCCGCCTATGAAGGACGTATACAGTATATCCATGGAAACTTCGGGGAACTCTCCACTTTGATCGCCGCCCATTTCCCTGATTTCCCTGGGGCCGTGGCCATTTTGATGGATATCGGGGTCTCTTCGCCCCAGTTGGATGATCCATCTAGAGGCTTCAGCTATCAGCACGGTGCTCCTTTAGATATGCGGATGAATCGTAATGCCACTGTAACTGCGGCAGAACTTGTCAATCGGTTGAGTGTGGATGAGCTTACCAGGATCATCCGCGATTACGGGGAGGAAAGATGGGCGCGGCGCATTGCTCAGTTTATCGTGAACCAGCGGCAAAGGACGCCGATTACCACTACCACCGAACTGGTGGAGATAATCAAAGCGGCGATTCCCGCGAACGCACGGCGGAGCGGGCCCCACCCGGCTCGACGCACATTTCAGGCCCTGCGTATTGCGGTGAATAACGAACTGGCGAATCTAGAAAAGGGCCTCGGACAGGCTTTCGATCTGCTGGTACCTGGTGGACGATTGGCGGTAATTAGTTTTCATTCTCTGGAAGATCGGATCGTGAAACAGCGGTTTCGGGAGCTAGTGGGGGGCTGTCAGTGTCCGAAACACCTGCCCTGTGTTTGCCAGCAGCGAGAGCAGGCTAGGATCGTTACATCCCGTCCAGTGCGTCCAACTACGGAAGAATTGGCGGAGAACCCACGATCCAGAAGTGCCAGTTTGCGGGTTATTGAGAAAATCTAAGCAGGATATTGCAAAGGATAGGGGAGGGGGTAGGCTTATCGCTCCGGAAGAGAGCCTAAGCCGATAAGACATGGATCCATGTGTAAGAGCGATCATTGAAGAGGTGGGAGCCACCACTCAATCACCTAAGCGTCGTCGTAAACTCAATCCCCTTTTTTGTATCGGGATAAGTTTTCTTCTAATTGCCATCGCTTCACTGGGATATATCTATCAAACGTGGCAGATTGTCTCTCTGGGTTACGAGCGGGATCGGTTGCAGGCGGAACTGGACGAATTGATCATGGTGAATCAGCATTTGCGCCTGCAGAAGGCCATTGCGAGCTCTCCCCAACGGATCGAACAATTGGCGAAAGAACGCATAGGAATGGTGGAGCCCCCGGAACCCCAACGGATCGTAGTGGATTTGCCTACCAAGTCCCCATCCGCCGTTGAGCCGAGTGCTCCCGCGGAATCGAGGGGAATCCTGACTACGATCTCGAGCCTCCTTGGTCAACTGCTTAGTGGGGACCAACCGGTCCAAGCCGGAAAGATTGGTCACTAGCTGTAAGGTTGTTGATGCCCTGTGCAACAGACCTATCTAAAAAGGATTGCATACTTTTTTCTTCTCATAACCCTGGGGCTACTTGTGCTTGCCGGCAGATTGTTTTACTTGCAGGTATTCATGAACCATCTGTATTCCTCCGAGGCGGCCCAACAGCGGACCCGGAGTATTACGGTGCCGGCCCAACGGGGCACCGTCTATGATGCTAAGGGGTTGCCGCTGGCTGTCACTGTGAAAAGCGTGGGCATCTATGCCTGGAGTAGTGAGATTGAGGATAAGGAAGCCTTTGCCACAACCTTGGCCCAATACATAGATCTGGATGCGGAAACCATCTTCGAACGGTTGCAGCGCTATTCTGGTGCGGTGTGGTTACAGTATCACCTGACTCCCCAACAGGCCAATGCCCTGAAAGAACTTAGGCTGCCCGGCCTTTATTTCACCGATACCCACCGCCGTTCCTATCCCAATGGGACTTTGGCCGCCCATGTGCTGGGGATCGTGGGCGTGGATAACTACGGACTTGAGGGCTTAGAGCTTTACTATGATCAAGAACTGAGCGGTACTCCGGGGATTCTCCAAGTGGAAAAGGATACGGGCAGTAGGAAGATTCCCGATGGCCTTAGTCGTTACATCGCTCCCGATGATGGTCTTGATCTTGTCCTTTCGATTGATGCCATTCTGCAACATATCGCTGAGAAGGAACTGAGACAGGCGGTCCTCGAGTCCGAAAGCAGAAGCGGTATGGTAGTGATCAGTGAACCGCACACGGGAAAGCTTTTGGCTGTTGCGGTGTGGCCGGAGTTCGATCCAAACCACTTTGGGGAGACCTCCGCCGCGGTGAGGCGTAATCCTGTCTTTACATCCCAGTACGAACCGGGCTCCACCTTTAAGATCTTTACTCTGGCTATTGCCCTGGAAGAAGGCCTTGTGGCCCTGGATACACCCTTTTCTTGTTCAGGATCTATCCGGATCGGTGGCATTACAGTCCGCTGTCACCGCACCTGGGGCCATGGGGAACTTACCGTAGCGGAGGCCCTAGTCCAATCTTGCAACCCCGTCTTTGCTCTCTTGGGTAGTCAGTATGTTGGTGGGCATATCATGTACGAGTATTTGTCGGCCTTCGGCTTTGGATCTAGGACCGGTGTGGATTTCCCCGGTGAGATCTCCGGAACACTACCCCGGGCAGGCTCCATCGCGGGTGAAGCTTCCCGCTGGGCCACCATCGGCTTTGGCCAGGGGGTGGCGGTGACGCCGATCCAACTGATTGCTGCGGTCAACGCCATCGCCAACGGTGGGACCTTGTATCGTCCGTACTTGGTGACCGAGGTGCGGCATCCAGCAACGGGCCAGGTGAAAACCATCGAACCTCAGGCGGTCCGGCAAGTGATTTCCCCGGAGACCGCGGCGATGGTGACAAACTTGATGTTTGAAGTGGTGGAACGCGGTACCGGCACCAGCGCTGCCGTGTTGGGCTACGCCCTGGCGGGCAAGACGGGTACCGCCCAAGTGCCGGAGCCTGGTGGGTATGGCGATGAACGGGTGGCCTCCTTTGTGGGCTTTGGTCCTGTGGAGGATCCCCAACTTTCTGTATTGGTAATTCTCAACGAACCCCAAACAGCCAACAAGTATGGGGGGGTGTTGGCGGCCCCCGTCTTCCAGCGGGTGATGAGCCAGGCCCTGAATTATCTTAAGATCAATACCAAAGAGAACAGTCCCGTAACCACCGAGATTCCCTTGTATGCCTTGGATAGCCGGCGAGAAGTGAAGACGGTCAATGGGGTACCCAGTGTAGTCGGGCTTAGTATGCGGGACGGGGCTCTGCTACTGTCCCAAGAGGGATTCCGGGTGGTCATTAAGGGTTCCGGTGTGGTCTACCAACAGGAACCGGCGGCTGGTACCATAATTCCCCCCGGAGAAATGGTGACCATCTATTGCTCTGTGATAGAATAAAGTCTTAGGGGACCACTTAAGCTCATAAAACTAGTATTGGGAGGTAAACTAAGGTGGTATATTTAGGCAGATGAGTGGTCCAATTGCCATGGAAACTCGGAAGGGAGAAGGCTCTCATGGATTGGCGAGAACTGATCGATGCAGTACCTGATGCCGAAGTGTTGGGTTCTGCCGCGCCTAATATTACTGGTGTTGCCTACGATTCCCGCAAGGTGCAACCGGGGGATCTTTTTGTATGTATAGAAGGTGCCCGCTTCGACGGCCATGACTATATTCCCGACGCCATCGCCCGTGGTGCCGTCGCGGTGGTGATCGCCAAATCTGTCTCCCTTCCGCCGGACTTTCCTGCCCTGCGGGTGGCCAACTCCCGCCAAGCCTTGGGGTTGTTGGCCCAGAGGTTCTATGGTGATCCCACGGCTAGACTCACCTTAGTGGGGATTACCGGGACCAATGGGAAGACTACTTCTACTTATCTGCTGAAGAGTATCCTGGAGGCCGCTGGTTACAAAACTGGCCTCACGGGGACCATTGAGACCATCCTCGGTGACAAACGCCTGCCGGCCACCCGAACCACCGCGGAGTCCTTGGACTTTCTCCGGCTGATGGCCCAGATGGTGGATGAGGGAATTACCCATGGGGTGGCGGAGGTTTCCTCCCATGCCATCGCCTTGGATCGGATCGTGGGCAGTCGGTATGCCTACGGCCTTTTGACCAATATTAGTCAAGATCATTTGGATTTTCACCAGACCTTAGAACACTATGTGGAGACCAAGGCCGCCTTTTTTGCCACCCTTGGGCGGGGCGCGGTGATCAATTTCGATGAGACGCACAAAGGGCGTTTCCTGGCCAAATGCCAAGTACCGGTACTTACCTATGGCCTTAGGGAGGGGGCCGCGGTTCGGGCCACAGACCTGAAGACCACTCCCCAAGGGACCAGTTTCATGGTGAACCACAGGGGAGGGACATTTCCCATCCAGATTCCCCTGATCGGTGATTTCAATGTCTATAATGCCCTCGGAGTGATTGCCGTGGCCCTGCAGATGTCTTTGGATCCGCAAGCGATCCAAAGGGGGTTGGCCCAGGCTCCGCAGGTGCCAGGGCGTTTCGAGACTGTGGATTTGGGCCAAGACTTCCTGGTGGTGGTGGATTATGCCCATACCCCCGATGGTTTGGAGAATGTCCTCAAAACCGCCCGTAGCCTGGTGCCCACGGGCCAGATCCTGTGCGTGTTTGGGTGCGGTGGTGATCGAGACCGAGGAAAACGGCCTCGGATGGGCCGGGTGGCAGCCGATCTTGCGGACTATGTGGTGGTGACTTCCGACAATCCCCGCAGTGAAGACCCCGAGAGGATCTGTGCCGAGATCGAGGGTGGCATTGAATCGGGGGCTTTGCCTACCCAGGGGTATGTGCGGATCCTGGAACGGTCTTCCGCCATCGAGCATGCCATTGGGCGGGCGGGGCCCGGCGACCTAGTGCTCATCGCTGGGAAAGGACACGAAACCCAGCAGGAGTTCAAGGGTCGTACCATCCAGTTCGATGATCGCCAAGTGGCTAAGGAAGCCTTGCGGAAGCGGGGGTATGGGAAATGAAGTATACCATTGGGGAGATTGCCCGGGCGGTCTCGGGAACGGTTCATGGTGATGCGCAGACCACCGTCTGTGGGGTCTGCATCGATACACGCAAACTTGTGCCAGGGCAGCTTTTTGTGGCTTTAAAGGGCGAAGGAGACGGCCACGCCTATTTAGACGAGGCCATCGGCAAACAAGCGGCAGCGTTGCTGGTGGAAAAGAACCACGCTAGACAGGATTTTCCCTGCGTGGCTGTAGACGATACCCTGGCTGCTTTGCAGGCTTGGGGTAAGTATCATCGAGATCAGTTTGCGGTGCCGGTGGTGGCCGTAACCGGTAGCAATGGGAAGACCACCACCAAAGATATGTTGGCGGGGATTCTGGCCCAGGTAGGTCCTGTAGCCAGCACACAGGGAAATTTCAACAATGAGATCGGGTTGCCCCTGACGCTCCTTAGCATGGAACCGGAGCACTGGGCGGCGGTGACGGAAATGGGTATGCGAGGCTTGGGGCAAATTACCCAATTGGCGGAACTGGCCCGGCCCCAGGTGGGCATCGTGGTGAATGTGTATCCTGTTCATTTGGAGCTGCTGGGTACCATTGAACGGATTGCCCAGGCCAAGGGGGAGCTTGTCCGGGCTTTGCCGCCGGAGGGGACCGCGGTTCTCAACGCCGATGACCCCTTGGTGTCGGCCATGGCCCAGTGGCATGCTGGTCCGGTGCTCACTTTTGGTATGGAACAACGGGCTACGGTTTGGGCCGATGGCTACCGTGACTGTGCGGGCCGCGCGGCTTTTACGTTACACCTGCCGGAGCACTGTCTGGACATCCTTCTGCCGGTGCCGGGGCTACACAATGTGTATAACGCTCTAGCGGCTGCGGCGGGGGCCTTAGCCCTGGGAGTGGGTCCCGAGGCCATCAAGGCCGGTCTGACGAACTTTGTGCCCAGTGATATGCGCAGTCACCGTCAAAGGATCGGGCCCATTACCGTACTTAACGATGCCTACAATGCTAGTCCTGCCTCCATGAGATTTGCCCTGGGAATGCTGGCGGAGCAAAGGGCCGAAGGCCGCAGGATCGCGGTGTTGGGCGACATGTTAGAATTGGGGCCCATTGCGGAACAGGCCCATCGGACCGTGGGCCAGCAGGCGGCCGCGATACCGGTGGATCTATTGATCACGGTAGGGAAATTGGGTCAGCTCATCGCCCAAGGGGCCCAGGAAGCAGGGCTTGGTGTTCAGCAGATCAAACATTTTGAGGATTCCAAGGAAGCGGCAGCAGCAGTGCCAAGTCTGTTAGCACCGGAGGATCTGGTTTTGGTGAAGGCCTCCCGGGGGATGAAACTGGAATTGGTGGTGGAGGGCATTGTGGCCGCCTGGGAGGGAGTACAGTGTTGAACTTGGTCTATGCAGCGGGAATCGCCTTTTTGGTGGTGATTATCCTCGGACCAGCCATGATTGCCTACTTACATAGATTGAAGTTTGGCCAATCTATCCGGGCCGAGGGGCCCAAAACCCATCTAAAGAAGGCCGGTGTTCCCACCATGGGGGGGATCCTGATCCTTCTGGGGATCACTGTGGCCAGTTTCGTGGCCTCGCCCAGCTTTCAGAAACTCACCTTCGGACTGTTTATCACCCTCGGCTTTGGGATCATTGGCCTCATCGATGACTTCATAATTGTGGTGGCCAAACGTTCCTTGGGCTTGCGGGCCCGGGAAAAGCTTCTGGGCCAGATTTTGCTTGCTATCATCTTCGCCTTCTACCTGCTTACCGAAGGGGAGTTCGGCCCGGTAACCATCATTCCCTTCACGGGAAATGTGTGGCAGATGCCCCCGGTATTGTTCTTCTTTATGACCTTATTTGTACTGGTGGGTTCCGCCAATGCCGTGAACCTCACCGACGGCCTCGATGGTTTGGCCGCGGGTACGGTGGCCATTGCCGCTACCGCCTACGGGATCATTGCCCTGGGGGCGGGTGATGTGGAAAGTGCGGTCTTTGCCGGTGCGATCATTGGTGCCTGTATAGGCTTTACCTGGTTCAACTCCTATCCCGCCCAGGTGTTCATGGGGGATACCGGCGCCCTGGGATTGGGGGGAGCCCTGGGGGTTTTGGCCATGTTCACCAAAACGCCCCTGACCTATGCGATCATTGGCGGGATCTTTGTCCTGGAAGCCCTGTCGGTAATGCTGCAGGTCACCTATTTCCGCCTTACCGGTGGGAAGCGGATCTTCCGGATGACCCCCTTGCACCACCACTTTGAGCTGAGCGGCTGGCCGGAAACAAAGGTGGTCTTCCGGTTTTATGTGTTGGGTCTGATCTTCGGCCTCGTGGGCCTCTTTTCCGTGATCGGCCCCTGGTAAAGGTATGTATCCTGGCCGGCTGCATATATATTTGTAGGAACTTTGAACAAGGGAGCGGCTTGTTTTGACTACCGAGCGACAAAATCCCGATCTGGTACTGTTTACAGTCACATGCTTGCTCTTGGTGATCGGAATTGTGATGGTCGCCTCCGCTAGTTTTGTCTTAGGGCAACAGCAGGGGGATCCCTTCTTTTACCTCAAACGGCAAGCCCTATGGGCCACCATCGGCTTGGGGGCCATGTTGGTGATGATGCGGATCGACTATCACCTGTATTACCGCTGGGCCTTTGCCGGGCTTATCTTAGCCTATATCCTCCTGGCCCTGGTACTGCTCATTGGGCCTGCCATCGGAGGCTCTCGGCGTTGGCTGGCCTTTGGTAGCCTCCGGTTGCAACCTTCGGAATTCGCCAAACTGGCGGTGATAAATTTCCTGGCGGTGTACTTCTCCGTGATGACGGACCGGATGCAACGGTTCGTTCCCGGGGTGTTGGTTCCCCTATTCATTGTGGGGATCGCCTTTGGACTCATCATGCTGGAACCGGACATGGGTACTGCAACGTTGCTTTTGGGCACAGTGATGGCCATGCTGTTTATCAACGGTGCCCGGATTCTCCATCTGGGATTGGTGAGCAGCGCGGCCATTCCGGCGGGGATCCTTTTGGTGAAGTTGGAGGAATACCGGATGCGCCGGATCCTCTCCTTTTTGGACCCCTGGGAGGATCCCCTGGGTAGTGGGTGGAATATCATCCAATCTCTGTTGGCTATCGGTTCCGGCGGACTCTTTGGCCTTGGCCTAGGGCAGGGTAGGGAGAAGTTCGGTTATCTTCCTGCGGCCCATACGGACTTCATCTTTGCGGTTATCGGGGAAGAGTTGGGGTTCATCGGTACCTTCGGCGTGCTTGTGCTCTTTTTCCTTTTTGCCTGGCGGGGTTTACGTATCGGGATCAATGCCCCAGACCAGTACGGCTGCTGTCTAGCCACGGGCATCACGGGGATGATTATCCTCCAGGCCATTTTGAATATCGGCGTGGTCACCGGCATCCTGCCGGTGACGGGGATCACCTTGCCTTTAATCAGTGCAGGGGGGTCCTCCCTGGTGATTACTTTAGCGGGAGTGGGCGTGTTGCTCAATATCTCCCGACAGCAGAGGGTGTAAGGGTATGGGAGAGGTAAGGATCGTCATCGTCGCGGCCGGTACCGGGGGCCACATCTATCCGGGGCTGGCCATCGGGCAGGCGTTAAGGGAGCGGGTCTCCGCAGACATTTCCTTCATCGGACGGCCCAATTCACCGGAACAACGGGCCATCACCCAGCAGGGCTATGCTTTTCATGCCATTAAGGCCCAGGCCTTGCCCCGGAAGCTCAGTTTGGGCTTTGTGAGCAGTGGTGCCTTGCTGGCCATTGGTACCTTGAAAAGCATTGGTCTTCTGCGACGGCTAAAACCGAAGGTGATTGTCAGTATTGGGGGATTTGTGGCGGTGCCGGTGACCCTGGCGGCACGACTGTTGAGGATCCCCTTGGTCCTCCACGAGCCCAATGCGTTGCCGGGTCTGGCCAACCGCTTGATGGCAAGACATGCGGCGGTGACGATGTTGAGTTTCCCTGGCGCCGTTAAATACCTGCCCCCGTCGGCTAAGGTGGTGGTTACGGGTACGCCCATTCGTCCCGAGATCGTCACCACCACCAAAGACGAGGGACGCAAAGCCTTGGGCATCCCGCCGGGAAAGAAGCTCCTTTTGGTGGTGGGGGGCAGTCAGGGGGCCAAGTCCATCAATGATGCCATGGAGCAGGCGGCACCCCTCCTTGCCGAGGAGAAGGAGCTCATGATCCTGCATCAGACCGGTCCCACACATTTTGCCGCGGTGCGGGAGGCCTTCGGGGGATCCGAAAGCCGGGTGGTGGTGGGTAACCGGATTATCGTGCCCTACATCCAAGAGATGCCTTTGGCCCTGGCCGCCGCGGATCTAATCGTCTGTCGGGCCGGGGCGGTAACCCTCGCGGAGGTAACGGCAGTGGGCCTGCCCGCGGTGGTGATACCCTATCCCTTTGCCGCGGAGGATCATCAGCGGAAAAACGCCCTGGAATTGGTGAATGCCGGTGCAGCCACCTTGATTGACGATGGCGAACTCACCGGTGAGACTCTGGCCCGGGCGGTGTTAGAGATCTATCGTGATCCGGCCAAGGCGACCAAAATGGCCCAGGCTAGTAAAAATCTGGGCAGGCCCCAGGCTTTGCAGGAGATTGCGGAGATTATATTGAACTTGATGTAAAGTGGTTCAATGTCCCTATGCTGGACAAGTCCGGTAGCAGGGAGAACTACTGGTTCATAGTATGTTAATGGCGGTATCCTGACATGAAAGGTGCGTAGCTAGATATGATGCCATTTTCCCGGGTGCATTTTGTCGGAATCGGTGGAGCAGGGATGAGTGGTCTGGCCATCATTCTCTTGCAGATGGGCTGCCAGGTGACGGGATCGGATCTCGCCGACTCGGAACGAATGGATAATCTCCGAAGGTTAGGTGCCAGGATTTTTATCGGGCATGCCCGGGAACATGTGGGGAACCCCGATTGTATCGTCGTGTCCTCCGCAGTACCCAAGGAGAACGTGGAAGTGGAAGCGGCTAAGACCCAGGGTATTCCCATCCTCAAACGGGCGGAGCTTTTGGCTTTGCTCATGGGGATGCACCGGGGGATCGCGGTAGCCGGCACCCACGGCAAGACTACCACCACCTCCCTTTTGGCCTTTATGTTGCAAGAGACCGGTCATGATCCTACCATCGTCATTGGGGGTGAATGTGAGGATATAGGCTCTAACGCCCGGCTGGGCAGCGGCGTACATATGGTGGCCGAGGCCGATGAGAGCGATGCCTCCTTCTTATATCTTTCCCCCGATGTGGCGGTGGTGACCAATATCGAGGCGGATCATCTGGACAATTACAAGAACGTCCAGGCGGTGGAGGAGAGTTTCCGGCAGTTCGTGGATAGGGTGCCGCCTGCGGGGTATTGTGTCCTGTGCGGCGATGATCCCGGGGTGGCGCGCCTTTTGGAACACATTCAAGGTCCCCGGATCACCTATGGAATTAAGGCCGGGGATGTGCGGGCCCGACATGTTATGCTTAATTGCCTGGGATCGCGGTTTGTTGTGGAGGAATATGGTAAGGTCCTGGGGGAGGTGTCACTGAACATCCCCGGTGAGCATAATATATTAAACGCCTTGGCGGCCATCAGCGTAGGGCTAGCGGAAGGGCTCGCCCTGGATGATATGGTGGAGGCTTTGGCTAGATTCCGGGGGGCCAAACGCCGCTTTGAGATCCTCACCCCCGGGGGCAAGGATGCTCGGGTCTTGGTGATTGACGACTACGCCCACCATCCCACGGAGATCCAGGCCACATTGAAATCCGCGGCACGCTTGGGGCGGCGGATCGTGGCGGTCTTCCAGCCCCATCGCTACAGCCGGACCAAACATTTCCTCGGGGACTTTGCTAAGGCCTTTGGGGTGGCGGACCAAGTGATCCTGACACCGATTTATGCGGCCTCGGAGCGCCCCATCGAGGGGGTTAGCGGGGAGGCCTTGGCCCAGCGGGTCGCGGCGGAACATAAGAATGTGGAGTTTGTCGCGGACTTGACGCAGTTGCCCACATATTTGCTCAGCAAAGTGGAAGAAAGGGATGTCGTCCTCTTCATGGGAGCCGGGAACATCACCGATGCCGCCCACCGGTTTGCCAAACTGGTGCAAGACAATGTGGTCCAACAAGTGGGTTGAGGTGTTTTCAATTGTGGCTGGCAAACCTTAAAGACCTGAATCTGCAAGTGCTGGAACACGAGCCTCTGGCCCGTCATGTCTCTTTGAAGGTGGGAGGCAAGGCCCGGGCGGTGATCTTGGTGGAAGAGCTGCCGCAACTGGTGGAACTGGTGAACCGCCTGGAAGTATGGGGAGTAAGCTACTATGTTCTGGGGCGGGGCACCAATGTGCTGGTGGCGGATCAAGGTTACCCCGGAGCAGTGATCAAATTGACCGGGGATTTCAGCCGTCTGGAGGCGGTGGAGGGTGGTCTTGTGGTGGGGGCGGCGGTGCCCCTGCCGAAGCTGGCCCTGACCGCCTACCGGTGGGGGTATAAGGGTCTGGAATGGGCCGCGGGGATCCCCGGTAGTCTAGGTGGGGCCGTCAGGGGCAATGCCGGTGCCCATGGTGGCTCCATGCAGGATGTGGTGGCCACGGTGGAGGTTTTCCATCCCTTGGAGGGGGTCACAACCTACGACCGAGAAGACTTAGATTTTTCCTACCGGCAATTGAAACTACCGAAGGATGGGATTGTGCTAAGTAGCCGCCTGAGCTTGAGCACTGGTGCTAGCGCGGAAACTTGGGCCCGGATGGAACAATACAAAGCAGAACGTCTTAGAAACCAACCCCTCAAGCTTCCCAATGCCGGGAGTGTGTTTCGCAATCCCCCCGGGGATTACGCCGGACGGTTGATTGAAGCTGTGGGACTGAAGGGTCTGCGCATTGGCGATGCCGCCGTCTCGGAGCAACATGCCAATTTCATTGTTAATTTGGGGCAGGCCACCGCAGCGGATATTGTACGACTCTTGCTTTTGATTCGGCAGCGGGTCCTTGCGGAGACCGGTGTGGCACTGCGACTGGAATGGAAGCTGTTGGGTTTTTCGCCCGATGAGGAGCGGGCACTGGAAACCGTAGCCTAGGCCGGGATGAGAACCTAGAGGGGTGAAGGTGTCTTGACTAAGCTAAGGATTGTGGGCCCAAGGCCGCTGCAGGGTGAAGTGTCGGTAGGCGGTGCGAAGAATGCTGCCCTCAAGATGTTGGTGGCATGCCTGCTGACCGATGAAGAGTGTATTATCCACAACGTGCCCCGCATCAAGGATGTGGAGGTCATGTTGGAGGTATTGCGCTATGTGGGATGTGAGGCGGATTTCTGTGCCAAGCACGCGGTGCGGGTAAGAGCCTGCGGAGAATTGGGGTACCACGCACCCGATGAATTGGTGCGAAGGATGCGGGCCTCCATCCAGGTGATGGGTCCTCTTCTGGCGCGACTGGGCAAAGTGGAGGTGGCGTATCCCGGTGGATGTGCCATTGGGGAACGGCCCATTGATATCCACCTGGCGGGCTTTACGGCCCTGGGTGCAAAGATTAAGGAACAAGAGGGATTCATCTTTGCCGAGGCGAAAGAATTGGTGGGGTGCGAGTTCTACCTGGACTTTCCCAGTGTGGGGGCCACCGAGAACCTGATCATGGCCGCGGTACTGGCCAAGGGGCGAACGGTGCTGCACAATGTAGCCAGGGAGCCGGAGATTGTGGATCTGCAGGAGTTTCTCAACCGGATGGGGGCTAAGGTCCGCGGCGCGGGTACGGATCGGATTATCATTGAAGGGGTGGAAAAGCTCCACGGGGCGGAGCACTGGGTGATCCCGGACCGGGTGGAGGCTGGTACCTTCCTTTTGGCGGGGGCCATCACCCGGGGTGAAGTCTTTGTACGCCACGCCAAGAGTGAGCATGTGGAAGCCCTCGTGGCTAAGATGCAGCAAAGTGGCGTGAAAATGGTGCCCGATGCCACCGGGGTTTTGGTCCGGGCCCGGGGCGTGAATTTGCGGCCTTTGAACTTGCGCACCATGCCCTATCCTGGGTTCCCTACGGATCTGCAGCCCCAGATGATGGCCTTTTTGTGTACGGTGCCCGGCACCAGCATGATCGTCGAGGGGGTCTATGCCCATCGGATGAAGCATGCCGCGGAACTGCGGCGGATGGGGGCGGCCATCTGGGTGGAGGGCCGGACGGCCATCATTCAAGGGGGAAACCCCCTGACCGGAGCAAGCGTCCAGGCTTCGGATCTGCGGGCCGGTGCCGCGTTAATCCTGGCAGGACTGGCGGCCCTGGGGACTACGGAAGTTTATGGACTGGAACATATTGATCGGGGTTATGAGGACTTGGAACACAAGTTCAGGCAGCTGGGGGCGACCATCGATCGTCTTTCCTGACACATATACGCAGGGTTGTGGTATAATTAAACCGATTATGCAGGTGTAGGTGGGTTTTTGTATGGTGCGGGGACAAGCAGAGGACAACAGGTTTTTCCTGTCGCTGGTAATCTTGTTGGCCTTGCTCGCGTTGTTCGTTCTGTTGGGTTCTCCCCTCTTTGCCCTCCGGGAGATCCAGTTGGAGGGCGGCAGCCACTTTACCCCAGAGGACATCTGGAAGATTTGCGGGCTGCGGAAAAACGAAAACCTACTGATGATCGACCTGGAACGGGTGAAAGCCTTGTTGCTGGCGGAACCCCGCATCGAGGATGCACAGGTGCGTCTGGAGCTGCCGGACCGTCTGCAGGTGACAGTGCTGGAACGGCAACCGGTGGCCCTAATCCCCTACGGCGAGGTCTTCTACTTGGTGGATGAGGCCGGTAGATTAATCGGCGCCCAGGGGTATGTTACTGAATCTTTGCCCTTCCTCACCGGTGTGCGGCTGGAGGAGCCCACCGTCGGGAGCAAACCCATCAGTCATGGATTGGCGGTGGGGATTTTGGTGGTCAACACGTTGGATGCGGAACTGGCGAGCAGTGTTTCCGAGGTCAATGTGGAGGATCCCGAGGATATCCGGTTGTACTTGCGGAACTTAATTGTGGTGAGGTTAGGCGATAGTTTACAGATGAAGGAGAAACTGACGGTCTTGAAGCCTTTGCTTGCGGACCTGGCGAGGCGGAACCAGACTCCTAGACAGATCGATCTTAGCATACCCAGTCAGCCTGTGGTGCTGCAGTGAGCGAGATCGCAACGGAAGGGCGGAGGAAGAGATGACCAGGGACAATCTTGTGCTGGGGCTAGATATAGGTACGACGAAAATCTGCGCGATCATAGCCAAAGTTACCGATGACGATATTGCCGTGATCGGTACTGGTATTAGCCCCTCCTTGGGTCTGCGCAAAGGTATGGTCGTGAACTTGGAGGCCACCATCAAGTCCATTGCGGAAGCGGTGAGCAAAGCGGAACGGATGGCCGGTCGGCAGGTGGCCGGTGCCTATATCGGTATTGCCGGAGGACATATCGCCACCCGGGAATCCGCGGGGATGATCAGCGTCTCCGGCGATGACCATGAGGTTTCCCCCGATGACGTGAAACGGGTGTTGCAGGAGGCCCGGACGGTGCCCCTCTCGTCGGATCGCACCATCATCGATGTTTTGCCCAAGGAGTTCATCGTGGATGGGGTCGGTGGTGTCAAGGATCCCGTGGGGATGAGCGGTATCCGGTTGGAGGTCAAGGCCAATTTAGTGATCGGGGCGGTGGCGGCCATTCAGAACCTGGCAAAGTGTGTCCAACGGGCGGGGCTTGCCATCAATGATATCATTCTCCAACCCCTGGCCTCCGCGGAGGCGGTGCTGACACCCTTAGAGAAGGAATCCGGGGTGTTGCTGGTGGATATTGGCGGTGGTACCACCGATATTGCCGTGTTTCGGGAATATTCCGTCTGGCATACGGGAGTGATTCCCGTCGGTGGCAATCACCTGACCAATGATCTATCCGTGGGCTTGCGGGTGGGGGCGCGGACCGCCGAGGAGCTGAAGATAAAGGCCGGGTGGTCCACGGTGAACCAGGCTCCCGACGGAGTCATCCCCCAGGAGGTGGTGGCATCGCCGGGGAAGACACCGCTGTTGTATCGGGAAGTGGCCCGGATCATTGAACCGCGGGTCACAGAGCTATTCATGCTCGTCTCCCAGGAATTGAAGGAACGGGGTCTGTTGGATCTGATCCCCGCTGGGGTAGTGCTCACCGGAGGCACATCGAAGCTAGAGGGACTCTGTGAGATGGTATCGGACATGCTGGATCTGCCGGTGCGCCAAGGTTACCCCCAAGGAGTAACGGGCCTGGCCAATACCGTGGCGGATCCCAGTTGCGCAACGGGAGTGGGGCTGGTGCTGCTGGCGGCTAAACAGGAGCCCAAGGTAAGCCCTTCCAAGCCTACGGCAAAAGGTTTGATGGACAAGTTACGTTACTGGTTTGGGGAATTTTTTGAAATGTCCCGCTAGGATTTGTGCCAATTTGAGGAGGGTGGACCATGTTTGAGTTGGAAATGGATAACGAGCGGTATGCAGACATAAAAGTGGTGGGGGTAGGTGGCGGTGGCAACAATGCAGTAAACCGTATGATTATGGCGGGTCTGCAGGGGGTAGATTTCATCGCCCTAAACACCGATGCCCAAGCTTTACTCATGTCCCGGGCAAACCACCGGATACGGATCGGGGAGAAACTTACCAAGGGATTGGGGGCCGGTTCGGACCCGGAGATCGGGGAGAAGTCGGCCCAGGAAAGCCGGGACGAGATCGCGGCGGTGTTGGAAGGCGCCGATATGGTCTTCATCGCGGCCGGGATGGGCGGGGGCACCGGTACCGGGGCATGTCCCATTGTGGCCCAGGTGGCCAAGGAGTGTCAGGCCCTTACCGTGGGGGTGGTGACCAAGCCCTTCAGCTTCGAAGGCCGCTTACGGGCCAAACGGGCTGAGGAAGGGATTAAGAAGTTGAAGGAGCAGGTGGATACCCTCATTACTATTCCCAATGACCGCCTTTTGCAGGTGGTAGAAAAGAGGACCTCCATGCTGGATGCCTTCGGCATTGCCGATGAGATCCTGCTCCAGGGCGTGCAGGGCATTTCGGATCTGATCACGGTACCGGGGCTAATCAACCTGGACTTTGCTGATGTCCGGACCATCATGCTCAACGCCGGCTCTGCCCTGATGGGTATCGGGCGGGCCTCCGGTGAGGACCGGGCGGTGCAGGCGGCCCGTCAGGCCATTTCCAGTCCCCTCTTGGAGGCTTCCATCGAAGGAGCCAAGGGGATCCTGCTCAACATCACCGGTAGCTCCAATCTAGGGCTTTATGAGGTCAACGAGGCCGCGGAGATCATCGCGGAGGCGGCGGACGAGAATGCCAACATCATCTTTGGGGCCGTCATCGACGATTCCCTCCAGGATGAGATCCGGGTGACGGTGATCGCCACTGGCTTTGACACTCCCCAGGAGGAAACCAAGCCCAAGGCTCGTACCACGGAATTGGATTTGAGCGCGGTGGCCGGGGATGACGACCTGGACATTCCGGCCTTCCTGCGGCGGCGGTAAACCCTATTCCATTCGCCGGATTTCCCTCTGCAATTTGTTAAGGATCTTTTTCTCCAGTCGGGAGATATACGATTGTGAAATACCCAAAAGGTCAGCCACTTCCTTTTGGGTTTTTTCTTTCTGCTGATTCAACCCAAAGCGCAGTTCCATGATGGTCTGTTCCCGGGCGGTGAGTTTGCTCAGGGCGTTGCTGAGCAGTTGACGGTCCACTTCCTCTTCGATGGCCTTGCTAATATTCCCGTCGCAGCCCAGGACATCGGAAAGCAAAAGCTCGTTGCCATCCCAGTCGGAGTTTAAGGGTTCATCGATGGAGATCTCCGCCCGGGTCTTGCTGTTGCGACGCAGGAACATGAGGATCTCGTTCTCGATGCAGCGGGAGGCATAGGTGGCCAGTTTGATGTTCTTCGTAGGATCAAAGGTATTCACTGCCTTGATGAGCCCGATGGTGCCGATGGACACCAGATCCTCGATGCCCACGCCGGTGTTGTCGAACTTCCGCGCGATATACACCACCAGCCGCAGATTGTGCTCGATTAAGGTGCCCCGTACCGCCGGTCCGTCCTCGGGGAGTCGGCTGAGCAGCTCCCTTTCCTCCTCGGGGGAGAGGGGAGCAGGTAAGGTCTCGGAACTGCCGATATAATGGATTTCGCCGGGGCGGAGCCCCATAAAGGCCAAAAGGCGGATCAGGTGTAACTGCAGATAGATTCTGAGCTTAGTAATTGGTCGCATTGACCGCTTTGCCTCCTTCCCGGGATCCGATGATTTGTCCAGAGCCTTCTAAGGTCATCTTCAACACGTCGGGATGGACCAGAGCCCGATAGCTCTCATCCTTGGACAGCCGTTGACTGGTCAGGGCCACTACCACCTCAGGTACAGGCAAGGTCTTCTTGCCGGCTGCGATCCACAGGGCGTCCGGTCGAAATCCTACTAACAGTCCGCTTTCCTTTCCTAGGGAGGAGAAGGGGATACAGCGGAAGCGGGTGGACCACTCCTGGTTAAGGGACAGCCGGTCAATGGTTTCCAGATTACCCTCGGTCGTCCGGCGCACAAATTCCACTACCTCCTTGGGCAAGATATCCTGTAATACACTCAGTTCCATGACTACCACCGGGACCTTGCTGAAGGGGTCCCGCAGGTGATTTCCTGTGTCTAATAGGGCGGTGCAACCGACCTTGTGGGCACCGAATTGTACCTGGATCTTAGTTTTGTACACTCGCTGATACAACTGATCCTGCATGACCCCCCAACCGATCTCCGCTACCAGCAGGATGGAAAAGATGGAGGCCAGCATACCCCAGAGCATATTGGGGTTTTGGGGTGTGCCGAAGAGGAACAGGGCGGTCAGGGTACCTGCGCCGCCGCTGAGCAAAAAGACGAGGTAGAAGTAGGCCAACACACGCAAAAAGCGGGTCCGATATTGGGGCCAAAAACACAGATAGACCATGGCCAGCGAGACGAGGAAAATGGTAAAGAGGGATCCGAAAATGTTGTAAAAGGGGATGGCTTGGTAATAACTGAGCCGAAAAAGGATAAAATAGATGGTACCGAAGGCGGCAGCAAGGAACATGCGCCCCCGGCGGACCTCCGCCCGGGCGATTTCCTTGGTGGCCCACAGTAGGAGGTAATCGAAGAGGAAGTTCACCAATCCCCAGAGGATCAGCTGGTCAAGGTAGATGATTCGGATATAGTCGGCCATACCCGCAGCGCTCCTTGTCCGCAAAAAGTCATCTATATTATTAATAGATATTACCGGCCCATCGGATACATTCCTCCCTTAGTACAAAAAAGAATAAAGCCGGCGGAAGGTGGCAATAATGAGAATACGGTGTTGAGGAGGGAGGGATGTCATGAAAGTGCCCAACAAGGTGGAAATCTGTGGGGTCAACACATCGGAATTGCCCGTGCTGAAAAATGAGCGGATGATGGAACTCCTGAAACAGGTGAAGGAGGGGGACGACGAGGCCCGTCAGGAGTTGGTACGCTGTAATCTGCGGTTGGTGCTCAGTGTGATCCAAAGGTTTAGCAACCGGGGCGAGCATCTTGATGATCTTTTTCAAGTGGGTTGTATCGGATTAATGAAAGCCATCGACAACTTTGATTTGAGTCAGAATGTACGTTTTTCTACCTATGCCGTGCCGATGATTATCGGGGAAATCAGACGCTACTTAAGGGACAACAACCCCATCCGGGTGTCAAGGTCTTTGCGGGATATCGCCTACAAGGCTTTGCAGGTACGGGACCGGTTAGCCAACGAGACCGGAGCCGAGCCTACCATCACCCAGATTGCTGAAGAACTGGGGATTCCCAGGGAGGAAGTGGTCTTCGCCTTGGATGCCATCCAAGACCCCATCTCCCTGTTCGAGCCCATCTACCATGATGGCGGTGATCCCATCTTTGTCATGGACCAGATTAGCGACGCGAAGGACGAGGACACCAACTGGGTGGAGGGTATCTCCATTAAGGAGTGTCTATCCCGGTTGTCGGAGCGGGAGAAGAAGATCCTTACCATGCGCTTTTATGGCGGCAAGACCCAGATGGAGGTGGCCGACGAGATCGGCATCTCCCAGGCCCAGGTCTCCCGCTTGGAAAAGGCCGCTTTGAAGAATCTGCGACGGCAGTTGAGTATTTAGGGGGTTGGTGACGTGGCTAAGCGAGTGCGGATGAAGTTGTTTGTATGTAGCTTGCTTCTTCTTTCGATGATCACCGTCGGGGTCCTGGCCGGTAATCTGAAACAAACCCCACAGGACCTGTCGGATCGGTTGATTCGTTTACATATCCTGGCCAACAGCAATGATCCTGAGGATCAGCAGTTGAAACTATTGGTACGGGATGTGGTGCGATTGGCCACCAAGGAGTTGTTGCAGGATGTGAAGAGTAAGGACGAGGCGGCGGTGATCCTGGCGGAGAACTTGTCCTGGTTGGCGGAGGTGGCCCGGGGCCCTGTGATCGCCATGGGTTACGACTATCCAGTACAAGTGGAGATGGGGGTCCATCCCTTCCCTGATCGGACCTACGGGGATTTGGAGGTGCCCGCGGGTGATTACCTGGCGGTGCGGGTGATCATCGGAGGGGGGCAGGGGGACAATTGGTGGTGTGTGCTATTCCCGCCCCTGTGTCTTATCGAGGATCAGGAAACCCAGATCGTGCCCAAGAATACCACCGAGGCTGCCGAAAGTGGTACTGGGACGGTGAAGATTCAGTATCGATGGAAATTCATCGACTACTTACCCCAGTGGCTAGTCAAGGGAGGATTGCAGTTACGCCAGTGGTGGAGTGCCTTGGCCGCGGGAAAGTAACACCTTTCCCTCCCCCTGCATATATTAAGGTATCTGGATGATTCCTACCGAAGGTGGGAGGGGTAGCCGGTGCAACTGAAAGCCAGTGAGTTACGCATGCGGGATGTAGTGAATATTGCCGATGGTCGCAAACTAGGGTACATTTACGATCTAGACGTGGACCTAGAGACGGGACGGATCAACGCAGTGATTCTGCCTGCACCCCAGAAGCTGTTCAATTTCTTTGGCCGGGGTGAGGATATCCAGATCCCCATCGAAAGGATCAAGAAGATCGGGGTGGATGTGATTCTCGTGGAATTGCCAGCGAACGTGGGTGCATAGGGTAAACATAACCTCTTGCCAGTGGCCGCAGGTTCAGTGCGGCTCTTTTTTTGTCTTTTTTTCTTCCCCCATTTCCTGCCCCTTGTATTTGCGATGCCCCTGCAATTGCAGTACAATTGAATTATAGCGGTTTTCTCAGCCCTACCGGGCCTTTGTCCAGGGCTGTCTAAAACCGCGGAAAACCGTGGCCGGGTAGTAGCCTCCGGGGCGGAGGACCTCTTGCCGACGATACCCGGCCCATCCCTCAGGTACGACCTACTCCCGGGGGTCCTTCGGAACCAAGACGGGGGTTATATACAATAGGAAGGGATGCCACCGGACGCGATGATGCGCCTCACATACGATTACATAGTCGGTGTCCCTTGGTTGTAAGGGTCATATTTCCGGTGTAGGCTAAGGATTGGCAATAGGGTTCCGGTGTCGGTGGCCAGGGAGCTGGTTATCTCGTTGCTTTGCTTGAGGAACGGACGGAGAAGAGAATTAAGAAGGGGGTGGGCCGCCGTGGATCTAAAACGGTGGATCGCGGCGGTGACGGGGTGAGATGTCCCTTTTGCGCACAGAGTGGTAGCCGGGTGGTGGACACCCGGATGATACAGGAACGCAATGCCATCCGCCGCCGGCGGGAATGCAGTGTCTGCAAACGCCGTTTTACCACCTATGAACGGCCCGAGGAGTATCCTTTAATGGTGGTGAAGAAGGATGGCCGGCGGGAGATGTATGATCGGAACAAGATCATCGGCGGCATGATCAAGGCTCTGGAAAAGCGACCGGTGAGTGGCCAACAGGTGGAGCAGATGGTAGATGAGATCGAGCGGAGGATCTATGCCACGGGTCAACGGGAGGTAAGTTCCCAGTTTATCGGGGAGCTGGTGATGGATGCTTTGCTGAAGACCGATGAGGTGGCTTACGTGCGCTTTGCTTCGGTCTATCGGCAGTTTAAGGATATTAACCGTTTCCTCGAGGAATTGGAAGGTCTGCTGGCGGATCAGAGACGGTCTGCCAAGGACGATTAGGCCGAGAGGCAGGGTTTGTGGGTAACCGGGATCCTTGCTGTTTTGATTTGGGCTGCACGGTGAAAGCCCCGGAGGAAAGGAGGTCACACTGGGTCTTCGTGCTACGTGTGGGGACCCGGTGAAGTCGGATGAAACTGGCTTGGCGACGTAGGGGAGGCTTGTTGTTCTTGGAGGCGGTGGGTGCGCAGGACGCTGTTCTTTGCGTCAGCACCCGGGGTGGGGGGGTCAGTACTGGACCCTACGGTACCCTGAACCTGGGCTTGCATGTGGGTGATGAGCCTGGGCTAGTGTTGGAGAATCGCCGCCGCCTGGCCCGGGCCCTGGGTTTTTCTGCGGAATTGATGACCTGTGCTGCCCAGGTCCACGGAACAGACATCGCGATCGTTGGTGCTGCCGAGGCCGGTCGGGGAGCCCAAAGCCAGGAGGGACTCTGGGAGGTGGACGGCCTGGTGACGGCCCAGCGGGGTGTACCTTTGGTATGTTTCTATGCCGATTGCGTACCCCTGCTGTATTATTGTCCGGCACCGCGGGTGTGTGCTGTGGCCCATGCCGGTTGGCGGGGTACCCTGGAAGGGATCGCCGCCCGTATGCTTAGGGTCCTGGAGGGACAATTCGGCTGTGACCTGGATCGGATCCAGGTCATAATTGGTCCCGCCATCGGTGCCTGTTGTTATACGGTGGGGGAGGAGGTCCGCCGGCTCTTTGCGGAGAAGTTTGGGCGGCCCGTTGATTCCACCTTGGATCTGCAGGGGATCAACAGGCAAATTCTTGTGGACTACGGTCTGCCCTCCGGGAACATCCTGGTGAGTGGTCTTTGTACAAAGTGCCACGGGGATTTGTTCTTTTCCCACCGTGGGGCCCAACAGCAGGGGTATTCCGCTACGGGACGCCATGGAGCGGTGGTTATGCTCCGCTAAAGGTATTTGTAAATCTTGTGTCGAATCTAGTGTTGATGTCTTACTTGAGGTGATTAATGGTGAATCAGGGTGGTCTTGCCACAGGCAGTGAGACAAAACTGGTATCCTCCCGTCGGCGTGGGGAGATCATCGGGATCATTGTGATGGCTGTTGCCATCTTTGGCCTGATCGGCCTGTATTGGCCAGTAACCGGTGTGGTGGGGAAGTATATGACGGAAGTATGCCGTTGGCTCCTTGGTTCAGCGGCCCCCATCGCGCTTTTGATCCTGTTTTTCTGCGGTGGTGCCACCTTCTTGAAGGGATATGTCGGGACCATCGGCCGATCCCGTACCTTGGCCCTGATCTTGCTGGGACTGGTTTTGGTTGTGGTCTTACATCTGGTGCGTACCCCTGTGTCCTTTCCCACCACGGAGAAGTATAGCGATGGTGGCGGGGTGTTGGGGCGGATCCTGGCTGCAGCCCTGCTGAAGGCCTTTGGCAGCAAGGGTACCTACATCGTCCTCGTGGCAGCAACCTTGATTGCCATTGAGCTTTTCATCGATACCCCACTGTCCCGGCAGACCCAGTGGGTGGCGGGACGATTCACCGGGGTCTTCGGCCTACTGGGGCGGGGGCTGGTCCATTTCGGCCAGGGCCTGGTGGATGAATTGTCTCAGTTGCGGGACTGGTTGTTCCGGCGGAAGGGGGCGGAGGAGGAGTTCGGGGACCTGGAGGAAGAGGAGACGGAGGAACTGCCCCTAGGGGCAAAGCAAGAGACCCTGCCCCTGGAGGAGGAGCTGGAAGTAGAGGAGGAAGAGCTGGAACCCTTGGACGAAGAGCACGAAGAGGTGCCTTCGAAGCCGTCGAAGAAGCCGCCCAAGAGCGGGTCGGCTTCGGTCAAGAAGCCCAAGGGGACCTTGCGGTTGCCTCCCCTGTCCCTTTTGCAGAAGAAGAAGCCGCAGCCTGTCTCCGATGATGGTATCCAGGAGGCGGGGGAGCTTCTTCTGGAGACCTTACGGAGTTTCGGGATCGAGGCCAAGATCGCCAATGTGCTGCGGGGTCCGGTGGTCACCCGGTTTGAGATTCAGCCCCCCGCGGGGATCAAGGTGAGCCGTATCACTGGCCTCGCGGATGATATTGCCTTGGCCCTAGCGGCCCAGGATGTACGGATTGAGGCACCGGTGCCCGGAAAATCGGTGGTGGGGGTCGAGGTGCCCAATCGGGAAACGGAAAGTGTCTACCTGCGGGAGCTTTTGGATACCGATGAGTTCCGCAACGCCACCTCTAAGCTCGCGGTGGCCGTGGGGAAGAACGTGGCGGGAAAACCGGTGATTGCCTCCCTGGATCGTTTGCCCCACCTGCTTATTGCCGGGGCCACCGGTTCTGGAAAGAGTGTGTGTATCAACTGCATCATCGCTAGTTTACTTTATGGTGCTAAGCCCGATGAGGTGAAGCTGATCCTGATTGACCCGAAACGGGTGGAGTTGGCGGTTTACGATGGGATCCCCCATCTGATCGCTCCGGTGGTGACGGACCCCCGGCAGGCTTCGGAAACCCTCAAGTGGGTGGTCAGAGAGATGGAAAGGCGGTACTCCCTCTTTGCCGAGGTGGGGGTGCGGAATATTGACGGGTATAATCGCTGGGTGGAAAAGCAAACTACTAAAGAACCCACGGAGGCGGAGGAAGAACTGGCTTATTTGTCGCGGATCGTGGTGGTTATCGATGAGCTGGCGGATTTGATGATGGTGGCGGCCAAGGATGTGGAGGAGTCCATTTGCCGTTTGGCCCAGATGGCTCGGGCTGCGGGGATTTACCTGGTGATTGCCACCCAGCGGCCTTCGGTGGATGTGATTACGGGTCTAATCAAGGCTAACATCCCATCGCGGATTGCCTTTGCCGTTTCCTCGGGGGTGGACTCCCGCACGATTCTTGACTGTGTAGGTGCCGAGCGATTGTTGGGTAAAGGTGATATGCTCTTTTACCCCATGGGAGCCACCAAACCTTTTCGGGCCCAGGGAGCCTTCGTATCTGATGAAGAGGTCAACAAGTTGGTGACCTTTTGGAAAAAACAAGGTAGTCCCGAGTACATCGTGGAGATCACTGAGCCCGACACCGTGGGGGACGTTTTCGACGAAACCGACGAGCTGTACGATGAAGCGGTGCAGTTGGTGCTGGAGACGGGACAAGCTTCGGTTTCCATGTTGCAGCGCCGGTTCAGGATCGGTTACAACCGGGCCGGTCGCCTCATTGACATGATGGAAGCCCGCGGGATTGTGGGACCGTCCCTGGGGAGCAAACCCCGGGAGGTCTTAGTTCGTTCAACGGAATACAAAGCTACGGAGTAATGCCGAAGGGCAAAGGGGGGGAAGAATTGTGCGGGAGTTGGGCGACTTTCTTTACCAAGAGCGGCAGAAGAAGGGAATCACCCTCGAGGAGTTAGAGCAGATCACCAAGATCCGGATCAAGTATCTGCGGGCTATCGAGGAAGGCGACTTTGAGGTGATCCCCGGCGAGGTATACTTGAAGGGTTTCCTGAAAAGCTACGCGGAGGCAGTGGGAGTGCCTGGGGAGAATGTGCTCACCTGGTACGAGCAGTTAAAGGGGCCCACGGTGGTCGAAGACGAAACTTCCTATGGCCAGAGTGCCGCTAGCCAAGATGCCAGCATCCGGGAACTGAAGATAGCCAAACCTTCCTTCGGACGGGCGATTCTAACCGCTTTGCTTTTGGTGATCCTGGCCTTCATCGGGTACAAACTGTGGGAATACTACCGGCCGACGCCAGCGGAGCCGAATCTACCCAGTTCTGGAGTGTGGCAGGAGGAAGGACTGGGGTCCGATGTGGATGCCTTGGCACCGCCGGCGGACACCGCAGTGGTACCGCCGGAGCCGGGGACGAACCCCGCAGTGGGGGTAGAGCAAGAGGAAAGGGAACTAGAGGAAGAAATGTCGGAGGAGCCGGCACAGTTGCCCGAGGAACCGGTGGACGCCACGCCACCGCAGACGGGTGAACAGGAGGACGTGGGGGCCGAAGAAGGCCTGGCTGGGGTGCAGGCTGTGGCCCCGTCCTTGGTATTGGAGGTTTCGGCGGAGGACAGTTGTTGGCTGGAACTTTATGTCGATGGCCAGCGGGCCTACTATGATTTTCTGCCGATCGGTGAGATCAGAATGTTTCAGGGGACCGAGATCTATGCCAAGTTTGGGCGCGGTGATGTGGTTACTCTCCGGGTAAATGGTATGGACCTAGGAACGGCGGGTGCCGGTGTGGTGCGCTGGCACTTCACCGCCGAAGAGAGCAAAGTGGTTCCCGCGGGTACGGGACCCCTCTGATATGTAGGCGGCCCGTCTTTTTTGGACTTGTCATCCTCCCTGTTATATTTCGCCTGGGGGCGGAATATATTTATCTCGGAAGGGGGGAAAGGACATGGCTAACTTACGAACACCCAAAAAAGACGGGCCAGGTCTTGTGTTCATCCTAATAGTACTGGTTGTTGTGGGAGCGATTGCCGCAAAGATCTTTGGACTCTTCCCCGGGGCGGAGCCCCCACCACCGGAGGAGCCGCGGACAGAGGTTGAGGACGTGGCGCCACCGCCGACGGTGGAAGTCAGTGTGCTGGTGTACCATGCGCACGCATCGGAGAACTACTCGCCCAATGAAGCTAACACCACCAAGGGTCAGGAAGGGGACATTGTGCGAGTGGGGGAGGCGTTGGTGAATCACCTTGCCACCAAGGGGATCCTGGCGGTGCACGATGTCACAGTCCATGATTATCCCCGTTGGAGTGAGGCCTACACCCGGGCAAAGAGTACCATCGAAGCGGCCCTGCAGAAGTACCCCACCATCGAGTTTGTGATCGACGTGCATCGGGACGGCTTGCCCGACCGGGGTGAGGGGTATACGGTGACCAAGATTAACGGTGAAGAGGCCGCAACCATCCTGCTGGTGACCGGCGACGCCAGCAACCCCAGAGCCGCAGCCAATTTGGCCTTTGCGGAAAAGCTGCGGGACAAAATGGAAGAGATGTATCCGGGGTTGCTGCGACGGATCCAGGTGAAACATGAGAATCTCAACGGCAATTACCTGGATAACTCAGTGGTGGTCTATATCGGTGATTACCGTGGGAACACACTCAAGCAGGCCCTTAAGTCCGCAGAATTGTTCGCCAACGTCCTGGCCGCAGTGATTGCTGACTTAAAGTCCCCGCAGGAGTAATGTTACCCCCATTCCAACCCAAGGGCCCCGCAAGCAGGGCCCTTAATTTTCCGGCAAAAACACAAGTTCCGTAGCCACCGGGTAGGCCAGGATCTTCGGGGAGAAGCGCTGTTCTTGTTCCCGGAGGCGGGTCTCTAGTTCCTTGGCCAGATCCTGTCCCGGCTGTTGCTCTTGGAGACGGCGGTAGTGCTCCTGCAGGTGCCGGCGTTCTTGGGTCAGGCTGAGGGCGGCACTCTCCGCCCAACGGTGGTCTTCTGCCTGGAGCAATGCTTTGATTCCTTCACAGGCCAGGCGGTACGCCCGGCGGTAACCGATCTTCCGGGGCAGCAGGGTAACCCCCGCCGGAGGAGAGCTTTCTCCCTGCTCCCTTTCCACTTGCTTTGCCAAATCCTCCACTAGGATGCCCCTGGTTAAGTCCACACCGAGGGAAAGGAGCCGGTCGGGTTGGTGGCTTCCAGTGAAGGTTAGACGGAAGTGAAAGAGAATATGGGGCCGGAGGACCGAAGCTCCCTTGCTGATATATCGCCGGCAAAGCCAGCCCTTGTGGGCCGCGGTGTCGATCAGTTGGTCCAACCGCCGGGAACCGGGTCGCAAGAGTTCTGCCTGGGGGTAGCGGTCAAGATCCTCTTTCGTGAAGACAAACTCCCATACCGCAGGCTTGCTGAACCGGTTTTCGATTTCACTGACTTGATCGTCGGTCAACTGGACCCGGAGCAGTCCCCCCTGGTCATGGAGGGCTGCCCCCAGGGTGGCAAAGAACTCTAAGGTAAATTCCTTCACAGCCTGTTCCATCATCTATCCTCCCAGTAGTGCTTCCAGATTGGTTTGCTGGGACGCATCCCGTTGCTTTTTGGTTGTTAGCTCCTGGGCAAACCTGTCCAGGGCAGACAAGAGGGCATTTTTCTCCCTATGTTTGAGGAGCAGGGTTGCCAGCCGCTGTTCGAAGTTTGTGCCCTTCTTGCTGAGGATGCTGTCCAGGTCTCCCACCACCTGGCGGAAGAGGTCCAACTTTTCATGGAGCAGGTAAAGGATGTGTTCCTCGATGGTGTTGGTGGTGGCCAGGTTGAAGATCTGGACGTCCTTGGTTTGGCCTAGGCGGTGGACCCGCCCGATGCGCTGTTCGATGCGCAGTGGGTTCCAGGGGAGATCGAAATTGATCACGTTCCGACAAAACTGTAGGTTAAGTCCTTCTCCCCCCGACTCCGTGGAGACGAGCACTTGGGCTTTGACTTTGAAAAGGGAACGGATCCAGTGCTTTTGACTGCGGGAAAGCTCCCCGTTAAAGATCAACGTCGGGTACCCCTTTTGGGTAAGGAGCCGCCACAGGGCCAGCTGGGTGGCCTTGTACTCCGTAAAGATGATGACCTTTTCATCAAGCTGCTCCAAAAGCTCCAGGATGCAGTCCATCTTGGCGGTGCGCTCGATGGATAGGGCCAAACCCAAAAGATGGCATAGATATTGACAGGCGCTTGCGCCCACCCCTTGATCAAGGATGTTTTCCAAGGTGAAAGCTACCGCCTGGGGACTGGAACAGGCTTCCCGTAGTAGGGTGAGATCCGCAAGTATGTTACCAGGTACCAGTTCCGTCCTGATCCGGACGAATTCCAGGATCTGCTGATACAGCTTTGCTTCCCCCTCGGTCATGGTTACCGGTACCAAGTTCACGATGCGCTGGGGAAGTTCGATGGTGTCCTTTCCCCGCCGGTTGCGGATCATGACGGAGCTGATCAATTCCCTTAACCTTTCGGTGTTTTGGGTGATGCGCTTATCGAGGGTGAAGTTGTTTTGAAAATCCCGGTAGGTGCCCAGCTGCCCTGGGCGCAGCAGGTTGATGAGGTTGTATAGTTCCTTAAGATCGTTTTGGACTGGCGTGGCGGTCAAGAGCAAGAAATACTTCTTCACGATGGAGTTTACCAACTGGTAGTTCTGGGTCCTTTCGTTCTTTAGTTTGTGGGCTTCATCGACGATCACCAGATCATAGTGTTGTTGACAAATAATCTCGCGGTTTTCGGGCCTTTTAGCCGTGTCGATAGAGGCGATGAGATACCCACCTTTGTCCCAATCGTAAAGGGTGCGTTGGATGCGTACCGGGATATTGAATTTGTCCTTCAGCTCAAAGAACCACTGCCAGACCAGGGTGGAGGGGACGAGAATGAGAGCGTTGTGTACTTCGTTGCGGAGAATATATTCTTTCAGGATCATGCCGGCTTCAATGGTCTTCCCCAGCCCCACCTCATCGGCCAAGATTGCCCGGCCGTTCATCTGATGGACCACCTTTCTGACGGCGTTCAACTGATGGGGGTAAAGCACAAGACCGCTCCGTTGGAAATGATCCCCCAGGTAGTTGAGCACCAAAAGATCCCGCAAGTCCCGCAGGGTGCGAAGGCGGCTGCCCATCAGGCACAGCTTAACCCAGTGGGGATCGTCAAACTTGCCGTGGCGGATCCGCTGGACCAGTTCCGCGGGTGCGCTTTGGGAAAAGTGAATCTTTAGATGGGGGGCGACTTCTTCCCCGGGACCGTAGGTTTCGGTGCGGCGCTCAAAGAGCCTGGCCAGGGAAGGTAAGATGGGCACAGTGATTTCGATGTTTTGGAAGATCGATGTTACTTGCAAAGATTGTCCACCTCTCCAGTTTTCCTGTGGTTGTAGTGTTGCCGGGGTGGTGCGGTTTCATCACTGGCACACTTTACCGCTGGCTAGTGGCGGGACAGCTGGGACTGGTAGTCATACACCAGTCTGCTGATGGCCCCGATGTGGGCAAACCCTTCGTCATAGCTGATGCCGCCCATGCAAAGGACCGCGAGGATATAGGGGTGTTCTGTAAAGACGATTCCCACGTCGTTGGTGACTCCGTCCAGATCTCCTTCCTTGTGGGCGACGACAATGTCTTTGGGTAAGAATTGGGGGATGCCGATATGGAAAATGGAGTGGGCCATGTCATCTAGGATCCGCTGCCCGAGGTGGGGATGTTCTTTTGCGAAGTCCAATAGTGCGTTGAGGTAGACCCCCATATCCCGGGCGGTGGTCACGTTTTTACCGGTGGGATAGACTGTCTTGCCCCCGAGGCTTTTCATGTAATCGACGAAGTTAGGTCGGCCCAGATAGTCCAGTAACATCGCCGTGGCTATGTTATCACTGATGGTGATGGTCAGATTGCTCAGGATCCGGAGGGAATATTCGAACTCTTCCCGGCCATCATATTGCAAAACACCGTTGCCCCCCTGGTGGTGTCGTTCCGGCACATAACGGATCCGGGTGTTAAAGTCTTCCTTGCCTTCGGCGACCAGATGGTTGAGATATAGAACTAAGGGGACCTTAATGGTACTGGCGGCGGTGAAGGGGTGCTCCTCGTTGATCCCAAAGGCCTGGCCCGAATGGAGATCCTGAAAGTAGATGCCGAACTGGGCGTTGTCTACGGCGGCGATGTATTCTTCAAGCTGGGCCACAAGGGGCGAGTAATCTAGCGCCTTAGTACCCCGGGGTTGGGTGGTGGTCAGCAAAAGGGCCCAGGGATCCCTTTCCTTTGCCGGCCGTTGGTAGAGGACCAGTAGGGCAATGGCGAGGAGGATGGCTGCCATAGTTAGTATCCAGTGTTTCATCGGAACCCTCAACTCCCTATTCTTGTTCTTCACCGCTAGTATATGCAGAAAGGACGGATCTTTAGGTAAAAAAGTCCTAGACTTGGAAAAGGAGTTCTTGGCGCGGGTAACGAATAGATATAGGAACGTCATTTTCGGGAGGAAGTAGAACATGCGCACTATTGTTGCTATCCTTTGTTGTGCTATGTTACTCCTTTGTCCCGTGGTGAAGGTGGCGGATGCAAGTACCGGTCAGTACGGGGGTAGCTTGACCTTCAGTGTGGTGGGAACCCCCCGGACCTTCAACTATTTCATGGCAGAAGACCAGACCTCCCTTTTGATTTTAGATTACATCTTCGACAGTCTGGTGGAATATGACTATGCCACCGGTGAGTTGGTGCCCGCGTTGGCGTCGCGTTGGGAGTTCAGTTCCGACGGTACCATATGGACCTTCCATCTGCGGCGGGATGTCCTCTGGCATGATGGCACGCCCTTCACCGCCGATGATGTGATTTTCACCTTGAACCTGGTCTTCGACGAGACTTTGCCGTTTATTTACCGTGAAGAGTTTTATGTGGATGGTAAGCCCTTTAGGTACGAGAAAGTGGACGATTACACCATCCGGTTGATCCTGCCTAGACCCTTTTCCCCTCTGCTTTCCGCACTAACGATGAAGATCATGCCGCGCCACAAGCTCTTGGAACCCTGGCTAAAGGGGGAGTTTTCCCGGACCTGGGATCTGGACAGCCCCTTATCCGATGTGGTGGGGACTGGTCCCTTCCAGCTGGTACAGTATCAGGTGGGGAGGCAAGTGATCCTTTTACGTAACCCCCGGTACTGGAAACGGGATGCCCGGGGTAATGCATTGCCCTACCTTACCCGGGTGGTGATTCGTACCAATCAGAACCTTACCCGACATTACCAGGACTTGGCTGACGGGCGGGTGGATATCTTCGAGTTAAAGCCTGGTACTGATCGGGCCCTGTTGCACCAAGTCCCCGAAGGATATACCCTCTATGATCTGGGTGCGGGCTTTTCCAGCAATGTTTTGGTCTTCAACCAACGGACAACGGTACTGCCCGAGGAAAAGTATGAAGTGTTGACCGACCGGGCCTTCCGACAGGCGGTGGCTTATAGCATCAATCAGGACCGGATTGTCCACGAGGTATATGGCAACCGGGCAGTGAAACAGCAGGCCTTTGTGAGTCCCGCCTCGCGGTTTTTCCATGAGTCAGACGTAACGGTCTATGACCACGATCTCGGACGGGCCCGGGAGCTTTTGGCCGCTGCCGGTTATTTCTGGGATGAAGCCGGGCGACTGCATTCTCCCAGGGGCTGGCCGGTGGAGTTGCGCCTGTGTTCCAGTGCCGACAACCCCGAACGGGTTCAGATCGCCGATCTGGTGGTGACGGACCTGCTGCAGCTGGGAGTGACGGTGGAACATACCCCCGTCAACACCAACGTTTTTGTGCGGAAGATTACCACAGGGGATTGGGATTGTGTGCTTTTGGGCATGAAAAGTGGAATGGATCCCCACGATGGTTGGGATATCTGGCATTCCACTGGATATTTCCACCTGTGGCTGCCGATGCAGGATTCACCCAGGACCGCCTGGGAGGCGGAGGTGGATCGCCTCTTTGAGTTGGGCGCCAGCACATTGGACGCCGCGGAGCGGGCTGCAATTTACGGACAAGCCCAGCGGATTATTGCGGAAGAGGTGCCCATGCTGTTTTTACCGGCCCCCAGCCGGCTGTTTTTGGTGCGGAACCAGGTGCGCAATGTGGGAGGGGTCGGGCCCCAGGGCGTTTTTGGGGAGCTTGTGAATCTGTGGATGGAAAATCCTTAAAACCAAGTGTGTTAGACCCTTGTATGATCGCTTCTTATGGTGTATAATACATCTTGCGTGGGCCTGTAGCTCAGCTGGGAGAGCGCTGCGTTCGCATCGCAGAGGTCGGGAGTTCGAATCTCCTCGGGTCCACCATTTTTTGTGCACAAAACCGGAAGACGTGTTTCCCTGCCGCCAAAGCCTGCTTCAGGCTAATCCAGTTTCCTTGATCTCTCTTGAACCTGATCCCAGTGAAAAGACCTAATACCTGCTAGTGGGGGTAACGGTTGAGTCGTCCTTAGGGTAACCAAGGAGGGTGAGCCGTCTGCCCGAATTCACTGCTGAGTTACTCCGATGTTGTCTGTACGCAAATGGGATGATTCGTCCTTGGGTGCTTGATCCGATGGGGGAAACCCAAGGGGCCTTCCGGTGGGCTGTGAAGTGATGTGACCCGCTGCTTTTTGCGCGCGTCGATATAGATTTCGCGGCTACGCTAAGGCTCGGACGATGCTACCCAGCTATGGAGTCTGACCGTCCCTTTTGCTACTTGGGTCCAGGGCCGTGTCCACTGCCCGGAGGGGTAAACGCGCAGTGAAAGGCCAGCAAGAAAGAAGGGGTATGTTCCTTTGCTGCTGCTGTTTCCCAGAAGGAGGCGGGGAGGCACTTTGGAACCAGGTGTTCGGGGATGAGGAGGAGAAGAATCTCGATTGCGGAAAGATATTATCTGCGCTTTTTCACCAAAGGGAGGAGTATCTGTAACTGGACTTGGTTAGACTAAGCAGTGGATATCACCAGAACGGTGACCCTGCCGAAAGAACAGTCACTATATCTCTGGACGGAGGATGCTAGATGCGCAAATTCAGTTGGCTGCCTATGGTTTTGTTCTTGATCTCGGTATTGGCGTCCCCTTGCTATGGGGAAACAGCCCCAGACTTGGTCGTTACCGAGGCGTTGAACGCGTTGAAGGAGATGGACCTGGAGACAGTACTGCGGTATTTCCGAGATGCTGATCCCACCGGCGAGTTTCCGCTCGAGGACTTCAGCGAAGTAGAACCCACGGAACTTGATGTTGAGTATTGGCGGATGCTGTTTGAGAACCTTGAGTTCAATGTGCTTTCCACATCTACGCTAGCAGATGGTCAGGAAGCGATTGTGCGAACGGAGATTACGAATCTAGATTTGCAGAGGATCCTGCAGGTGTATGTGGACCAGGTGATGACCCTCTACATGGAGGCATTCTTTTCGGGACAGGCTGAACCCACCGAGGAAGAATTGCAGCATTTGTTCCTTGGCCTGCTACGAGATTATGACGGGAAGAAGCGCACCGCCACCGTAGATATCCGTCTGGAGATGGAAGATGGTGACTGGTTCATCTGGGCCGATGAAGCCTTGCTCGATGCCATATTCGGTGGAATGCTTAGTTTCTATCGCGAACAGTTTATCTTCTTCGAGGAGTTCTAACAGGGAGACTGTCGACCACCGAGTCGTGTATGGTGGTTTCGGACAGATCGCCCCACTGAACACCAGGTACAAATCCGGTCTTGCGGGATTGATGTGGCGAGAGTCTGTATGGGGTAACCTAGAGGGGACTTGGGTGAGTTTTGGACCCGGTCCCCTAATTGATATCGTCACAACCGGGTTCGCTTCGGGGTTGAAGAGTTGGGGATGGACATATCCTATTCTCAGGGATTCGGTACAGCCTCAATGGAAGAGCTGAGTTAGCGATAATTGGAAATGAGACCAGGGTAGTTTGCGGGCTCAGGGCGATATTTCAGGGTATGGGCTGGTATTGGTCGGAGGGATTGTGGTTCACGTCGGCATACCTGTCCTCTGAGTCGCACAAAGACGTGTCTAGTAATCCTCCTTGGGGTCTGGAAAACCAAGAGAAAGCCCTTGGACAGGTCTTGTTATTCCCCTTCTGTCCGAGGTCAATCGCGTTACGAGAGGCTCCGTGTACCAATTAATACTTCCACAAAAATGTCCCCAGCCTTCATTTGCTATTGGTTTAAAATTAATGTCTACGCCCACTGGAGTATCCTTTTCCCCTAGCCTGGGATGGTCCGGAGAAGGAAGGCGAACAGATCCCTCATCACCGATGGGCCAAAGCACCCTGCATCGGCTCCTTGCATAGGTTATAGAAAACCAGTGCAAGGAGGGAAACGATGCCCCTATGGTCTGTCTTGTTATTGGCTATCTCTGTCAGTCTAGATAGCTTCACAGTGGGAGTGGCCTATAGCCTGCAAGGGATCAGGATTCCTGTATCCAGTCTACTCATCATCGGTTTGTGTACCGCCTCTTTATTAGGATTGTCCCTATTTCTTGGTCAATCCGCCACCGGGTTGATCCCAGGGGGAGTGGCGCGGATCCTTGGGGGCGGGGTGTTGATGGTCATCGGACTTGGGCAGTTGTTACAGGGACTAAGGTCCTGTTTCCACCAGCTACGCAGGAAAATTCGCTTTTTGGCCTTCTTGGATCGGGTCGGTTTCTTGAAGGATCCGGGAGCCTTTGACCTGGACCGGTCCGGGTCTTTGGATCGGTTGGAGTCAGTTCTTTTGGGTTTGGCCTTGGGTCTGGACGCCTTGGTGGCCGGGTTTGCCGCCTCTTTGATCGGCTTTACCTGGTGGCATATTCCCCTGGTTTCCCTGGTCTGCGTCGGATTGGTATATCTAGGATCCTTGGCAGGACGGTATCATCGGGAACATTGGTTCAACCGCCGGGGTTCCCTTGTCGCCGGTTGCCTTCTAATTGGTCTGGGCTGTTGGCGGCTTTTCTTCTAGGTCGTGTCTTCTGCTTTGCCTCTTGGAGGCGTACATGATCTCATCGGCCCGATGCAACAAGGTGGGAAGATCCTGACCGTCTTCGGGGAAACTGGCCAATCCTGCACTCAGTTCGATGGTGACCCCTTGTTGGGCAGTTAAGGCTTTTAGTACATCACAGAAACGGTCCACGATGTGGGTTGCCTCTTCCTTGGTGGTCTGGGGGAAGAGAACACAAAACTCATCGCCCCCGAACCGGGCTACACAGTCGCTTTTTCGGAAGGTTTTCATACAGACTTGTCCGACAAACTGGAGCAGTTTGTCCCCATGGGGATGGCCGTAGGTATCGTTGATGTCTTTGAAGTTATCAATATCGAAAAAGGCGATGGTAAAGGGCTGGAGATTTCTCCTTGTGCGGCTTAGCTCTAGCCGCACTGCCTCCACAAATCCCCGGCGGTTTAGAATCCCGGTTAAAGGGTCCCGCAAGGCGATAGATCGGTAGGATTCACTGAGATGGAGAAGGTCTGTGCAACAATTGCTGCCGCTGACCGCGACCAAGAAGGTACCAAGGCCGACTAGCACTATCCAGAGGCAGGGGAGTCTTTCCCGTACGGCAATGACTACGAGGAAAATGGTACTACCCGAGAGGAGTACGATCCCAACAGCGAAGAGATGGGCAGAAAAACTCCGTGAAAATTTTCTTAAGAAGGGCAAGACTACAGTGAAACTTAACAAAACAAAGATAACAGAAAATAAGTAGCACACAGTTTGAATCATATAGATAAGCGC
Organism: Bacillota bacterium; assembly: GCA_012839765.1. NCBI lineage: Bacteria > Bacillati > Bacillota > Bacillota bacterium. The sequence continues at coordinate 325 of DUMW01000099.1, read as the reverse complement.
CTCTTTTTTTACGTGATCTTCCTGCCCTACATTAGTCGTCAATTCGTCACTAGCAAACCAGACTTGGGTTCTGTGCTTTTTCATATAAGAATGCTGTGAAAGCTGTCACAACAGACCCGAACCAACCTTACCCGATTACGTTCTTTAGCATATAATTTCGCTTCCGGAATTAGGTTTTCCTGCCTGTTCCCTGGAACAACTGAGGTTTTGACATAAGGTTTGTGGGGTTGGGACGGTTTTTCGTTGTCGCGAGAAAAAGTTTTGTGGCGTTGCAGGAGATCCAGAAAATTCCGCGAACTTATCAGATAATTGCAGTTTCGCGGAG
>DUMW01000098.1 GCA_012839765.1 Bacillota bacterium | reverse complement strand
TTTGTGGTGAATCTGCCCGCCGGTGAGTACCGGATTCGGATGCTGGACACCGAAGGAAACCTGGTGCCGGATAGTGAGCGGAAGTTGGTTGTTTACAGCCATCGGCGGACCGGGTTGGGCTATCAGACAATCCCTGAACCGGCGGATAGCCGAAGTTCAGTGGACGATGACGATGCAGGGTACCAAGTCTACGACGACTTCGAAAGTAGCAACAGCCTGTGGACTACATGGGACAATGCCACTTGGGAAATCGCTAATGGCCAGTTGCAGTTAAGGACCCCGGGGGAGACGGTCACCTTGGTGGCCACGGAAGTGATTGACGGTGAGGATTATACAATTGAAGCACGCCTGTTACACCTAAGTGCCGGCCAGGCATTTCTCGGATTGCAACATACGGCATCGGGGGCCTATGTTCGCTTCTGTGTGACGGACACCGGTGCGGTTTACGTGGACACCACCGCCGACGGGTATTTTGATCGCTTCTTTATTGGCAATAACGTGGTGGTTCCCGGAAGACCGGTTACCATGAAGCTCAGCCGCACAGGCTCCCTGTTTCGTAGCTATGTGGATGACAGTCTAGTCACAGAGCGGGACATCGAAAGCTTCCCCTTGGGTGCGGTACGGATATTCCTACAAACCTGGGCGCCAGCGGGTTCTACATCAACCAGTACGTGGGACTGGGTGCGGACGAGCACCGGGTTCTAACAACGGTTATCTACTCACCGCAGCTTCGTTAGCGAGCTGCGGTGAGTCCTATTTCTGGGGGGAGCCTGTGGGGGAGAGGATTATTGGCTTGGAACCCGTCCAAATCCTAACAACCCAGAATCGATATAGTACCCATTGACGTTACCGATAACCGCCTGCCGTCCGTTGACACCGGGTCCGTTGACCGTTGGTCCTTTTGTCCTAGAAACCGGTCGTTTGGGCTATCGAACAGAATAGAGCCCTTTTATTAAAGTGCTTCAAAGGCATATACAGTTAACCCGGTCCCATGGTTTCCACAGACGAGGACCTTCCACCACCATGATGCTTCATCTTCGCCACGCCTTAAACACTTCTCACCCCATTACCGACAATATAAATATGGGCTGCTTCCCTTTGTCATGCTTTCCTGTCTTTTGCCATCAACCGTTGCTTTTACGATATGGAAAGTTTTCCTGTCCGGGAAAAGGGGAAAACCGTATTCTTGGGATCGGGAAGTACACTAAAAGCGGTATTCATAGTGGTCGTATACCGTGCCTAATCTACACTGCAACTTTCTTTCCCCCTCCAAAGGACGGCTACCTGTTTTAGGAAACGATGTAAATTCCTGCGCTCCAAGCAGGAGTTTGACATCTTTTCCCGAATGCCATTCAAAATCACTGATAGCCTATGCGCAAGAAGGGAGATCTCTATGAGGTGGGCGAATTTGAAGATCGGGACGAAGATTGGTTTGAGTTTTTCACTTATCTTAGGCCTGTTGCTGGCTTTAAGCATATTCAACTTCATTGGCGTCAGTAGGGTCTACCGCAGTGGTCGGGAAGTATTGAATACGGGGAACCTGATGAACACCCTCACCCTCAGGGAGATCGATCATCTGCTTTGGTCCGAGCGCCTGAACGAACTTGTGGACTTGGGGGATCCCAGTGAATTTGATCTGGAGCTAGATCCCACCCGCTGCCGCTTGGGTCAGTGGCTGAATAGCGAAGAGCGGCGGCAGGTGGAAGAGCTGTCCCCGGAACTGGCGAAAACCCTCCAAGAACTGTCGGAGCACCATGTCCACATGCATGGTACCGCCGCCCGGATCAGGGACGTCTTGGAGACTGCCCAGGCCAAGCAGATCTTTTGGAACGAGACGAAGCCTGCTTTGGAAGAATTAAGGGCGCGGCTTACGAAAACCCGGACCTTGCTTGAGGAATACCGGTTAGCAGCCGCAGACCAAATGAGCCACTTTACCCAGCAATCCCGGGACCGGAGTATCTATCTTCCGGTAATCGCTTTAGTACTAGGAGTGGTGTTCTCCGCCATCATTGGCCGGGGGATAACCAAACCCATTGGCCTACTTACCGCCACCATGGCCAAAGCAGCTGCCGGGGATCTTACCGTCTCCGTGGATTACCAGGGCCAGGATGAGATCGGTGTGATGGTAGACTCCTTCAATAGGATGTTGGGGGCACTTAAAGAGGTGGTGGCTGCTTCCCGAAAGGCGGTGGCGGAAACGGTCTCCGCCAGTCAGATGGTGGCCACTGCCAATGAGGAGCTCAGCGCATCGATTGACCAGATCGCGTGTAGCGCCACCGAGTTTGCCGATAGCTCCGTGCGGATCAGCCAAAAGATCATGAACATCAATCAGGCGGCCCAAGAGACCGGGGAATTGGCTCGTACCGGTTCGGCGAAGATTAATTCTTGCCTCGAATCCATCCAAAGCATCGAGGGCGCTTCCGAAGAGACTGTCACCGCGATGCACCAGCTACGGGAGGCGGCCAAAGAGATTGTCACCGTGGTTAACGTGATCAGTGAGATTGCGGACCAGACCAATCTGCTCTCACTGAATGCCGCCATTGAAGCGGCCAACGCGGGTGAATACGGACAGGGCTTTGCGGTGGTGGCGGATCAGATCCGCAAACTGGCGGTCCAGACCAAGGCGAGCCTGGAGAAGGTGGATGATCTGGTCAGCAATCTGCATGCCTTGATGGATGTGGCGGCAAACTCCACCAATCTCAGCCGGGAAAAGGTAGCCCAAGGGGCCATCACCGTCAAAGAGTCCACCGAATCCCTCAATGCCATCGTGGCCCGGGTGGCGGAGATTATTGACCAGGTGCAAACCATTGCGGAAATGACCCAGCAACAGGCGGCCACCAGCCAGCAGATCGCCGCGGCCACCCAGGAACAGTCGGCCCTGACCCAAGGATTAGCCGATTCTTCCCACCAGTTGGCCAACATTGCCCAGCGCCTGGAGGAGATTATCAGCCAGCTGTCGGTATAGCTTACTTTCCATGGGTCGGTGGATGTTTCACCGACCCATGGGTTCCCCGTCTCCTATCAACCGGCCTAAACCAGCTAGGCGGATCCTAAGCTTGCCCGTGCACGAGAAAACATTGATATCTCGTGGAAACTCCCCTTGACAAGCCCACTGTGGCCTGCTAAAATCCTGGTATATACCGGTATACACGGAGGCTGATGTTGGTGGGAAGCTCATACCTCTATATGCGGGTGGCCCAATATATCCTGGACCTGATAGAGTCCCAGGAGCTCAAACCCGGAGACCAACTGGATTCGGAGCGGAACCTCAGTGCCCGGCTAGGAGTGAATCGCCTGACGGTGCGCAAGGGAATCGAGATGCTGGTGGCCCAAGGGGTGCTCCGCCGGGTGCCCAGCAAGGGGACCTTTGTGGCGGATCCCAAGATCGATCAGCGGGCGGACCAGGTATTGGGCTTTTCGGACCAGGTGCTCAGCAGCGGGTTGCAACCGGGAGCAAAGGTCTTGGATGTGGTGGTGGTTCCCGCCACAAAGCAGATTAGCCGGGAACTGAAAGTGGAGGTGGGCACACCCCTTTGGTGTATCCAGCGTTTGCGCTTTGCCAACGGGGAGGCGGTCTGTATTGAACATAGCCATTATCCCACCAGTGTGTGTCCGGGTATCAACGAACATGATTTATCCCAATCCCTTTACCGGATCTTCAAGGACAAGTACAATTTCGAGATCAAGTATGTCCGCCAGACCTTGGAGGCGGTGGCTGCAACCCACACCGAGGCGGAGCTTTTGCGGGTGAATGTGAAGGATCCCCTGATGCTGGTGGTCCGGGTGGGATATGACCAAGCCGGTCAACCGGTGGAGTTTGCCAACGAGTGGTATCGGGGGGATCGGTGTCGGTTTGTGATCCTCGGGGAGGGACCGGCGGATACCCAGCCCTCCCGAGATGCTTTTGTAGCCAAGGATTTCCTTCGCAAGTACTAGACAAGTCCCTGGGGTCGGTGCCTCCCCAGACCGAGTTTGTCCCGTTCGAGAACCGCCGGCCGAAATTAGGTATTGTAGGTTCTTGACACAGGGGGTAAACTCAGGTATATTTATGGCAATATAATTCCAGAAAGGCGATGAAAGGGAGTAGTAGAACGGCTTTAAGGCTCCAGAGAGTTACCGGGTGGTGGGAGGTAACGCCGATGTCGTTCGAACTCGCCCTGAAGCCGTGTTGCCGAAAGACCAGTAGGCAGCACCGGGTTGGCCCTTAAAGGGTGCATCCGTTATCGTGCAGATCTTATCCACGCATAAGATCATTCGAGGGCAGCCCTTGGGCTGCTGAAGCTGGGTGGTACCACGGGAGAATCCTCTCGTCCCAATCGCGGGATGGGAGGTTTTTTTTCAAGTGGTAACAGTTTCCGAGGGAAGGGAGTGAAAGCGTCGTACTTCGGGTATGGACGCACGACTATGAAGATGACCGGCGCACAAGCACTAATTGAATGTTTTATCAGGAAAGGTGTGGAAGTAGTCTTCGGCTATCCCGGCGGAGCAGTATTGCCCATCTATGACGTACTCTATGATGCTCCGATCAGGCACGTTCTCACCCGCCACGAGCAAGGAGCGGTCCATGCGGCCGATGGTTACGCGCGGGTGACGGGAAAGCCGGGGGTCTGTATTGCCACCTCGGGACCCGGTGCCACTAATCTGGTGACGGGCCTGGCCAATGCTTACATGGATTCGATTCCCATTGTTGCTGTCACCGGTCAGGTGGCCACCAACCTCATTGGCCGCGATTCCTTCCAGGAGGCGGACATTACCGGGATCACTACCCCGATTACCAAGCATAATTACTTGGTCAAAGACGTACGGGATCTGCCTCGGATTATCAGTGAAGCGTTCTATATCGCTACCACCGGCCGGCCTGGCCCTGTGCTCATCGACTTGCCGCGGGATGTATCCTCCGCCGAGTTTGATTTCGTTTACACCGATAAGGTGGACCTGGTGGGGTATAAACCCACCTATAAGGGTCACGTGAAGCAGATCGAGGAGGCCGCCGCGGCCATCAACGGGTCCCGCCGGCCAGTGCTTTACGTGGGGGGTGGAGTCATTTCCTCCGGAGCCCATCGGGAGCTTTTTGCGTTGGCGACTAAGGCCAACGTGCCTGTCACCACCACCTTAATGGGTCTAGGGGCTTTCCCGGGGAATCATCCCTTGTCCTTGGGGATGCTGGGCATGCACGGCACCGCCTATGCCAACTACGCTGTGATGAACAGTGATCTCCTCATCGCGGTGGGTGCCCGCTTTGACGATCGGGTAACGGGCAAACTAGATGTCTTTGCCCCTCAGGCCAAGGTGATCCACATCGATATCGATCCGGCGGAAATCGGAAAGAATGTGGATGTGGATATCCCCATCGTGGGTGATGCCAGGAACGTGCTTTCCTCCTTGGTGGAGCGGGTTCAGCATGTGGAGCGGACCGAGTGGTTTGAAAAGATCGCCGGGTGGAAACGGGACTATCCCCTCGCCTATGAGGAGAGGGACGATGAGATCGCACCCCAGTACGTGGTGGAACAGATTTACGAGATCACCAAGGGCCAAGCGATCATCGCCACCGAGGTGGGACAGCATCAGATGTGGGCGGCCCAGTATTACCGGTTCGACGAGCCCCGGTGCTTCGTCAGTTCTGGGGGCCTTGGCACCATGGGTTACGGTTTCCCCGCGGCCATCGGTGCCCAGGTGGGACGGCCCGATCGCACGGTGATCGATATCGCTGGGGACGGAAGCTTTCAGATGAACATCCAGGAGCTGGGGACTGTCGCCAGTAACCGGATTCCCGTGAAGGTGGTCATCTTGAACAATGGGTGTTTGGGCATGGTGCGGCAATGGCAGCAGTTGTTCTACAAGGAACGCTACTCCTACATCGATCTCCGGGATAACCCGGACTTCGTCCAGATTGCCGCCGCCTATGGCATTAAAGGTCGACGCATCACCAAGCGGGAGGAGGTCCGCCCGGTGCTGGAGGAAATGCTGGCCTTGCCTGAACCGGTGGTCATTGATGTGCAGGTCTGCCGGGGGGCTAACGTCTATCCCATGGTGCCGGCGGGCGGAGCCCTCGATAAGATGCTTGGTCTAGGGAGGGAATAGCCGTGAAGCATACCTTGGCAGTACTAGTCCACAATCGTTCTGGTGTCTTGGCCCGGGTGGCGGGACTGTTCAGTCGTCGGGGCTACAATATCCACAGCTTAAGCGTGGGGATCACCGAGGATCCCAACGTGTCTCGCATGACCATTGTGGTGGAAGGCGATGCGGACATCATCGAGCAGGTGAGTAAGCAACTGCACAAGTTGGTGGACGTGATTAAGATCAGCGATATCACCAGTGATCAGGTGGTGGCCCGAGAATTGGCCTTGGTGAAGGTGACGGCTACCTCCGCTAACCGTTCGGAGATTTTAGAAGTGGTGAACATCTTCCGGGCCCAGATCGTGGATGTGCATCCTAAGTCCCTGGTCATCGAGGTCACCGGCGATGCCGACAAAATTGATGCCATGGTGAACATGCTCCGGCCCTACGGGATTAAGGAGATGGTCAGAACCGGGCGCATTGCCATGTCCCGAGGCAGCTGAGCAGGAAAGTCTATAGAGCATACAAGCCAGAAAGGGGTAAGACAGATGGGAGTAAAGATTTATTACGATCATGATGCAAATCTCGATGCACTGAAGGGAAAAACCGTGGCGGTAATTGGGTACGGCAGCCAAGGGCATGCCCAGGCCCAAAACCTACGGGATAGCGGTGTCAACGTCATCGTTTCCAACCGGCCCGGCAGTGCAAACTATCAGCGGGCAGTGGCCGACGGGTTCACGCCGGTGAGTGCCGAGGAAGCGGCCCAACAGGCCGATGTGATCCAGATGTTGGTGCCCGACGAGGTCGCGGCGAAGGTATACAAAACCTCCATTGAAAAGCACCTGACCCCAGGGAAGGCCCTTGTCTTTTCCCACGGCTTCAATATTCACTTCGGGCAAATCGTGCCGCCGAAGGATGTGGACGTCTTCATGGTGGCCCCAAAGAGCCCTGGTCATCTGGTCCGCCGGATGTATGTGGAGGGCAAAGGGGTTCCTGGGCTTATTGCCATCCACCAGGATGCCACCGGCAACGCCCGGGATCTGGGCTTGGCCTACGCGAAGGGTATCGGCTGTACCCGGGCCGGGGTGATCGAGACCACCTTTGCCGAGGAGACGGAGACGGACCTGTTTGGTGAGCAGGTAGTGCTGTGCGGTGGGCTCACGGAGCTCATCCGGGCGGGCTTTGATACCCTAGTGGAAGCAGGATACGCGCCTGAGATTGCCTACTTCGAATGCCTGCACGAGATCAAGCTCATCGTGGACCTGATCTACGAGGGTGGCATTTCCCATATGCGCTACTCCATCAGTGACACTGCCGAATATGGTGATGTCACCGTTGGAAAGAAGATTATCACCGAGGAGACCCGCCAGGAGATGAAACGTGTGCTGGCGCGGATCCAAAACGGTGAGTTTGCCAAGGAATGGTTGCTGGAGAACCAGGCCAACCGGCCCGTCTTCAACGCCATCCGCAAACGGGAGCAGAACCACTTGATTGAGCAGGTGGGCAAGACGCTCCGCAGCATGATGCCCTGGATCAAGAAAGAAGACTAAGGAAGAGTACATCCGCAGCCTTCCGGTCCCCCCAAGCCGGGACTGCGGTGGAAACTGCTATCGAGGTGATGATCATGTACGACGAGAAGAAAGCACTGTTGATCCCCGGCCCGAGCCCTGTACCTTCCCGGGTGATGCGGGCCATGGCAAGACCCATGATCGGGCATCGGAGCAGCGATTTCATGGCGTTGTTCTCCGAGGTTGCGGCCCGGTTGAAACCTTTGTTTGGCACCGAGGAAGACGTGATGGTGATTACCGGCTCCGGAACGGCGGCCATGGAAGCGGCGGTGGCCAATACGGTTTCCGCCGGGGATAAGGTCCTGGTCTGTGTCGGCGGCAAGTTTGGCGAACGGTGGGCGGAACTAGCCCAAAGCTATGGGGCGGAGGTCATCGCCTACAGCTATGATTGGTCCACCCCGGCGGATCCCCAGGTGATTGCTAATTATCTGGAGAAACATCCGGATATCAAGGTGATTTTCGCGACCCAAAACGAGACTTCTTCCACCGTACTTAATGACATTCCCGGTATCAGCAAGGCCCGGGGCAATTCCTCTGCTTTGCTGGTGGTGGACGCAGTCAGTTCCCTGGGCGGTGTGGAATTTGCGATGGACGCCTGGGGTGTAGATATCGTGGTTACCGGTTCTCAGAAATGTTTAATGCTGCCGCCGGGTCTGGCTTTCATTGCCTGCAGCCAGCGGGCCTGGGAGGTTATTGAAAAGAACACCTCACCCCGGTATTATTTCGATCTTCGCGCCTACCGGAAGGGGCTCCCCAAAGGTCAGACGCCCTTCACACCCAACGTACAGTTGATCTTTGGGTTGGAGACGGCGTTAGATCAGATTGAGGTGGAGGGCTTAGCCAATGTCTTGAAACGGCACCGGGTGATGCAGAAGATGACCAGGGATGCTTTTACCGCCTTGGGACTGGAGCTGTTTGTGAAGGATGAGGCCTATGCTTCACCCACGGTAACCGCGGTGTTGGGTGAAGGTAAGTTTGATGTGGAGAACTACCGTAAGGTCTTGAACAAGGATTTTGGCGTGGTGGTGGCCGGTGGCCAGGACCACCTGAAAGGCAAGATCTTCCGGATCGGTCACATGGGGCAATGGACTCCTGTGGATATGTTAGGTGTGATCGCCACCATGGAAGTGGCTTTGGTCAAAGTGGGTTGTGACATTCCCCTTGGTGCGGGAGTCCGGGCTGCCCAGGAGGTGTTGGTATCATGAAGGTTTTGGTCAGCGACAAACTGAGCAAAGAGGGTATCGACAAACTCCTGGAAGCGGGTATTGCCGTCGATGAGCGGCTAGATCTTTCGGAAGATGAATTGGTGGAGATCATCGGTGATTATGACGGCCTTTTGGTCCGCAGTGGCACCCAGGTGACCAAACGGATAATCGAGGCGGGGCGGAAGCTGAAGGTCATTGGCCGGGCCGGCGTCGGGGTGGATAATATCGATCTGGCGGCAGCAAGCCAGCGGGGAATTGTGGTCATTAATGCCCCCGAAGGCAATACCCTGGCGGCTGCAGAGCACACCATTGCAATGCTTCTAGCTTTGGCTCGGAACATCCCCCAGGCCCATCTTTGTTTGACGGTGCAGCGGAAATGGGACCGGAAGAATTTCATGGGTGTGCAAGTGGAGGGAAAGACCCTTGGCGTGATCGGACTGGGGCGGATTGGGAAACTGGTGGCCGAGCGGGCCCGGGCCCTGAAGATGCAGGTGGTGGGTTACGATCCCTATCTGTCCGCCGAGGTGGCCAAGAAACTTGGGGTAGAGCTTTTGGATTTTGAGCGGGTCCTGGAACGGGCGGATTTTCTCACCTTCCATATCCCCAAGACCAAGTCCACCGAGAATATGATTGGGCCCCGGGAATTTGGCCTGATGAAGCAGGGTGTGCGGATCGTTAACTGCGCCCGGGGTGGGATCATTGACGAAGATGCGCTTTACGAGGCGATTCGAAGTGGCAAGGTGGCCGGTGCTGCCCTGGACGTGTTCTGCTGTGAACCGCCGGAATTGGATCATCCGCTTTTCAGTTGCAGCCAAGTGGTGGTTACACCGCACCTGGGTGCTTCCACCTCGGAAGCCCAGGTACATGTGGCGGTGGATGTGGCAGAGCAAGCCATCCGCGTGCTGAAGGGGGAGCCATTCAAGAACGCGGTGAATTTACCCGAATTCCGTCCCGAACTAATGGAAAAATTGGCTCCTTATATGGATTTGGCCGAGCGGTTGGGCAGTGTCTACACCAATTTGGTGGGGGGCAACCATCAGAATATTGAGGTGGTTTATCGGGGCAGTATTGCCAATTCTGAAGTGGGTCCCTTGACTACGGCGGTGTTGAAGGGTATGCTGGAACCCATCCTCCATGGCGAGGTTAATTATGTGAACGCTCCGCTTTTGGCCAAGGAGCGGGGGATCCGGGTTGCCGAGGTCCGGGAGGCGGAGAAGAACGGCGAGCACGGGGTGATCGTGATTCGGAATACCACCGCTGGAGATAAGGAAGGGCGGATGGTGGCAGGGAATCTCACCCTCAATGGCGTGCCACAGCTGACCAGGATCGACGGTTACCCAGTGAATGTGTTGCCCGCGGATCACCTGTTGGTGGTATACCATATCGATAAGCCCGGGATTATTGGGCAGGTGGGTACCTTGCTTGGTCAGCGGGAGATCAATATTGCCGCGATGCAGGTGGGCCGCACTGCCATCTCGGGCAACGCGGTGATGGTCCTCAGTGTGGATTGTCCTGTTCCTGAGGATGTGCTCGCCGAGATTATGAAACTTCAATATGTCACCGAGGTTTATATCGCCCAGTGGTAAAGAGAAGGTCTTTTAGGGGGGAGACGCCATGCAGAGAGTAATTCAGTTCTTTGACACTACCCTGCGTGACGGAGAACAAACGCCGGGAGTAAGTTTGAACGTACAAGAAAAAGTGGAGATCGCCAAACAATTGGCCCGGCTGGGCGTGGACGTAATCGAAGCGGGATTTCCCATTGCATCTCCCGGGGATTTCGCCGCGGTGCAAGCCATTGCCGAGCAGGTGGAGGGTCCAGTGATTGCCGCCTTGGCTCGGGCCTTGCCGAAGGATATCGATCGGGCCTATGAGGCCTTGAAGGCTGGAAAACGGGTCCGCATCCATACATTCCTGGCCACGTCCAAAATTCATATGGAGCATAAACTCCGTAAGACTCCGGATGAAGTGTTGAAGATGACCGCCGAAGCCATCCGCTATGCCAAGGGTTTGGTGCAGGATGTGGAGTTTTCCGCGGAGGATGCCACCCGCAGTGATCCGGCCTTCTTGGCCGAGGTCTTTGCCACGGCTATCGAGGCCGGTGCTACGGTGATCAATATTCCCGATACCGTGGGCTATGCCATGCCTAGGGAGTTCGGACGCCTGATTCAGTACCTGTTTGACCATACCCCCGGCATTGACAAGGTCACTGTCAGCGTCCACTGTCACAATGACCTGGGTCTGGCGGTGGCAAACTCCCTAGCGGCGGTAGAGCAGGGCGTCACCCAAGTGGAATGCACCATTAACGGTTTGGGAGAACGGGCGGGGAACGCAGCCCTGGAGGAGTTGGTCATGGCGCTGCAGACGCGGTCCGACTATTTCAACGTCCAAACCAACATCAATACCAGGCAGATCTACCGTACCTCCCGGCTGGTGTCGAGCCTCACCGGGGTGAATGTCCAGCCCAACAAGGCCATTGTGGGCGAGAATGCCTTTGCCCATGAGTCGGGGATCCATCAGGATGGTGTCTTGAAGGAACGGACCACCTACGAGATCATGACCCCCGAATCCATTGGGCTGAGCCAAAGCCGGCTGGTCCTGGGGAAACACTCCGGTCGTCATGCCTTCAAGGCCCGACTGGCGGAGCTTGGCTACTCCTTGAGCGACGAGGAGATCGAACGGGTCTTCCAGCAGTTCATTGAGCTGGCCGATAAGAAGAAGAATGTCTCCGACCGGGACATTGAAGCCATCATTGAGAATGAGATCATTGATACTCCCGAAGTGTTCCAGTTGGAGTATCTCCATGTGACCGGTGGCAGCAGTGCCGTACCCACCGCCACGGTGCGGGTCCGCAAGGACGGTGTGGTGCAGGAGGAAGCCGCCTGTTGCGGTGGCGGGCCCGTGGATGCGGTGTACAAAGCCATCGACCGGGCTTGTAATGTGGCGGTGAAACTGGCTGGGTATTCCCTCGAAGCCGTCACCGAAGGCAAGGATGCCATTGGTGAGGTGACGGTGCGGATCGAGGATGAGAATGGTGCCATTTATCTGGGGCGGGGGATGTCTGTGGATGTCATCGAGGCCAGTGCCAAGGCCTATATCCATGCCCTGAATAAGTGGGCATATGAACAGAGTAGGTTTCTCAACAAGACACAAAGTGAGGGGTGAGTAAGATGGGCATGACCATTACGGAGAAGATCCTGGCGAAAGCCTCGGGGCGCAAAGGGGTAAAGCCCGGAGATCTAGTCTTTGCCAAGATCGATGTGGCTTTAGCCAATGACGTTACCGCTCCGGTGGCGATTAAGGAATTTGCCAAGATGGGCGCAGAAAAGGTTTTTGACCGGGAACGGGTGGTTTTGGTCCCGGATCACTTTACACCTAATAAGGATATTGCTTCCGCCGAGCAGGTGAAGCTCATTCGGGAATTTGCTAGGAAGCAGGAGCTGGTCAACTACTTCGAAGTGGGCCGGATGGGGATCGAGCACTGCCTGCTTCCGGAGCAGGGTCTGGTCCTGCCCGGTGATGTGGTGATCGGTGCCGACTCCCATACCTGTACCTACGGTGCCCTAGGGGCCTTTGCCACCGGTGTGGGCAGTACCGATCTGGGGGCCGGCATGGCTACGGGGGAGGCTTGGTTTAGGATTCCGGAGACCATCAAGTTTGTCTACCGGGGCGAGCTGCAACCGTGGGTAACGGGCAAGGATCTGATCCTTTATACCATTGGACAGATCGGCGTGGACGGAGCCCGCTATTGTGCCATGGAATTCACCGGCGAAGTGATCGCTAATTTGGATATGGATGGCCGCTTCACCATGGCTAATATGGCCATTGAAGCCGGCGCCAAGAACGGGATCTTTGCCCCGGACGAGAAGACCGTCGCCTATGTGCAGGATCGGGCCAAACGGGACTATGAACTGGTGGAAAGCGATCCCGACGCCAACTATGCTAAGGTTTACGAGTGGGATGTCAGCAACCTGGAGCCCCAGGTGGCGTTCCCCCATCTGCCGGAAAACACCCGGCCTCTTAGTGCAGTGGGAGAGGTCCCCATTGATCAAGTGGTGATCGGATCCTGTACCAACGGTCGCCTGGAGGACCTACGCCTGGCGGCAAAGGTGCTACAGGGACGCAAAGTGCATCCCCATGTGCGGGTGATCGTAATCCCCGGTACCCAAAGGATTTACCAACAGGCCATGGCCGAAGGACTCATTGATATCTTCCTTGATGCGGAATGTGCGGTAAGCACGCCCACCTGTGGTCCCTGTCTTGGTGGCCATATGGGGATTCTGGCCAGCGGTGAGCGGGCCGTATCCACCACCAACCGGAACTTCGTGGGGCGGATGGGCCATCCAAAGAGTGAGGTTTATCTAGCCAGTCCTGCGGTGGCAGCGGCCTCTGCGGTCTTGGGCCGGATTGCAGGACCTCGGGATCTTGGTTTGTAAGGGAGGATAACCATGATTATTGAAGGTAGGGTGTGGACCTTTGGTGACGATGTGGATACCGACGCGATCATCCCGGCACGGTATTTGAATACATCGGATCCGCAAGCCTTGGCTGAACACTGTATGGAAGATGCGGATCCCGATTTCCCCAATAAGGTGCAGCCGGGAGATATTATCGTGGCAGGCAAGAACTTCGGTTGTGGTAGCTCCCGGGAACATGCACCTATTGCCATTAAAGCCGCAGGGGTTAGCTGTGTGGTGGCACCTTCCTTTGCCCGGATCTTCTTCCGCAACGCGATTAACATCGGGTTGCCCATTTTCGAGTGTCCGGACATCGAAGCCAAGGAAGGGGACATTCTCCGGATCGACATGAATAGCGGCGTGATTGAGAACACCACGCAGAACAAGACCTTCCAGGCGGTGCCTTTCCCGGAGTTCATGCAGGAGTTTATCCGCCTAGGAGGGCTTACCCCCTTTATTCGCAAGCGATTGGGGGAAAGCGGCTAAATTTAGGTGGAGAGGAGTGGTTCTGTGCGGCAGATCGAGATCTATGACACGACCCTGCGGGATGGGACGCAGCGGGAAGGTATTTCCTTTTCGGTGGAGGATAAGATCCGCATTGTGCGGAAACTAGATGAACTGGGCTTTCACTTTGTGGAAGGAGGCTGGCCTGGCTCCAACCCGAAGGATATCGAGTTCTTTGAGCGGATGCAGAAGATTCCCCTGAAACGGACCGTGCTCACCGCCTTCGGTAGTACCCGGCGGGCGGGAATCACCGCAAAAGACGACCAAAACGTCCAGGCCATCATAAGATCAGGAGTGAAAGTGGCCACCATTTTCGGGAAAGCCTGGGACTTTCACGTAACCGACGCGCTGCGGACCACCTTGGAGGAAAACCTCAACATGATTTACGACACCGTCTCCTATTTGGTTTCCCAGGGTCTACAGGTCAACTTCGATGCAGAACACTTCTTTGATGGATACAAGCGCAATCCCGATTATGCTTTGGCGACATTGCGAGCCGCGGCCCGGGCCGGAGCCCGGTGCTTGGTCTTGTGTGACACCAACGGGGGGACGCTGCCCCACGAGGTACAGCGGATTACGAAAAACGTGATTGACCAGTTTGACCTCCCCATTGGTATTCATGCCCACAATGACTCGGGGGTAGCGGTGGCCAACAGTCTGCTGGCGGTGGAAGCAGGGGCCAGTCAGGTTCAGGGTACCATCAATGGCTATGGAGAGCGCGCGGGTAATGCGGACCTATGTGTGATCATTCCTAGCCTACAGCTGAAGATGGGTTTCCAGGTCCTGACCGATGAGGATCTGGGGCAACTTACCCAGATGTCCCATTACGTTAGCGAGCAGGCCAACATTGTCCCCGACGATCATCAACCCTACGTGGGACGCAGTGCCTTTGCCCACAAAGGTGGGATCCATGTCAGTGCCCTTTTGCGCCATCCCCAGACCTACGAGCATATCTTGCCGGAGCTGGTGGGGAACCGGCGTCGGGTTCTGATTTCGGAGTTGGCGGGAGCAAGCAATATCATCTACAAGGCGCGGGAATGTGGTATTGAGCTGGATAAAGACTCCGACAAGATGCGGGAGATCCTCAGCACCATCAAACAACTGGAACACGATGGTTACTATTTCGAAGGGGCGGAAGCTTCCTTTGAAATGTTGCTCAACAGAGTATTGGGGCTATATGAGCCCTTCTTTGAACTGGTGGGCTTCCGGTTGATCACCGATCGGGCTAACGGCGATCTAGAGGCCCGCTCCGAGGCTACCATCAAGATCAAAGTCCATGATCGAATCTACCATACGGCCGCGGAAGGAAACGGACCGGTGAATGCCTTGGACGGTGCCCTCCGTAAGGCCTTGATCGAGGTCTATCCTCAGGTGGAACAGATTAAGCTCAGCGACTACAAGGTGCGGGTCCTTGACGAACAGTCCGGCACCGCCGCGAAGGTGCGGGTCTTGATTCAGTCCACCGATGATGGGATGAGCTGGGGTACCGTAGGAGTCTCTCCGAATATTATCGAGGCCAGCTGGATCGCTTTGGTCGACAGTATTGAATACGGACTGCTTAAGGCGAAAGCAGGACAGTAGTTCCTTTGCCCCGGGTTTTCCCCGGGGTTTTTTCCTGTCCTCTGGTTCCTGAGCAGAAGGGTTCGGGCACGTATTCCTTCGGTTCCTAGCTACACGTCCGGCGACTGTCACAAATCCCCCCGGCAGGCAAACCACCATAGCTACGATAGCATTCCCGAACAAATATTCACCTTCCCTGGTCTTGATGTACCCATAATCTTCGCTATCTCCCCCTGGCGCAGGGGTGATATCTAAACCCCAGTATCCCCAAATCTGGGTGAAGGGATCCGTCAGACTGATCACGAATTTATCCTGTATTACCTGTTCCTAGATGGGTGAGCTTGCAAAGGAGTGTGATCGCCTTTGGGTAGACTATTTGGTACCGATGGTGTGCGGGGCATTGCAAATCAGGAGTTGACTCCCCTTTTGGCCTTCTACTTGGGCCGGGCGGCGGCCGCGGTCTTGGGTAAGGGACAAAAGGGTGTGGCAATTCTGGGACGGGATACGCGTCTTTCGGGTTCTATGCTGGCCGCGGCCTTGACCGCGGGCGTTACCTCCACCGGCTGTGACCTTTTGGATGCCGGTGTTATCCCTACGCCTGGGATTGCTTATCTGACAAGAAACCTTGGGGCCACCTTCGGGGTGGTGATTTCCGCTTCCCATAATCCCTTTGACGATAATGGCATCAAGTTCTTCTCCCAAGAGGGAACAAAGCTTCCCGATGAGGTGGAGGACGAGATCGAAGCTTTGGTCTTGACTGCCTTGGCGGGTCAAGTGGCAGACTTCCCCACGGCTACCGGGAGGGAAATCGGCCGGGCGGAATCACTGGCCGACGCCCATGAGCGCTGGATGGGTTTTCTCACCGGTACTGCCACCGAAGATTTGAGTGGGCTACGGATCGTGGTGGACTGCGCCAACGGGGCCGCAAGTTCCGTTGCTCCCCAGGTGTATCGCCGGTTGGGGGCTGAGGTGATCACCATTAACGCAGAGCCCGATGGGGTGAATATTAATGCCCAGTGCGGTTCAACCCATCCCGCCGCCCTTTGTCAAGCGGTGGTGGCCCACCAAGCCACGGTGGGGTTGGCCCATGATGGGGATGCGGACCGGGTTATTGCGGTTGATGAGCAGGGCCGGATCGTCGATGGTGACGGGATCATGGCCATCTGTGCCCTGGACTTGTTGGAGAAGGGAAAACTGGCCAAGGGGACCTTAGTGGCCACCCAGTATAGCAATATGGGGCTGGCTGACCTGCTAAAAAGACAAGGGGCCCAACTACTTTTTGTGGAAAACGGGGATAGATATGTGTGGGAAGCGATGGTCCAGAACAGACTAAACCTGGGAGGGGAAAAATCCGGGCATATTATCTTTGCCGATCACAGTACCACTGGTGATGGTATCCTGACGGCCATCCAGTTACTCAGTGTGCTCAAGAAGAAGGGAGTACCCCTGTCCCAGCTTGCCTCGGTGCTGCAGTTCTACCCCCAGAAACTAGTCAATGTGCCGGTGAAGGATAAGAACTTCGCCCAAAACCTGGAGGTAAGCGGTGCCATCGCACGGGCCCAAGGCCTCTTGGGTGAGGAAGGCCGGATCTTTGTGCGGGCCTCGGGTACCGAGCCTTTGATTCGGGTGATGGCCGAGGCCAAGGACGAACAGGTACTGGAAGAAGTGGTGAGCCTGGTGGCGGAGGTTATCGCGGCCCAACTGGGCGCGTAAGTTGTAAGTTTGGAGATGAAGGCCATTGGTGAAGGGTGTGGGTATAGATATCGTGGAGAACCAAAGGATCCGGCGGGCCTATGCCCGGTTTGGCCAGCGTTTTCTGGAACGCATTTTCTCCCCGGCGGAACTGGCCCAGTTGGGGGTATCGCCGCCGCTTAACCGGCTGGCCGCTCGTTTTGCGGGCAAAGAAGCGGTTTATAAGGCTTTGGGCCCAACGGCCTTCGGAATCCGCTGGCAAGAGATCGAGATTCTAAGGTGTCCCGCGGGGCAGCCGGAGGTCCACTTGAGTGGACAAACGGAGCAGTGGGCCCAGGCCCGGGGGATCACCCAGGTGCATCTTAGCCTGACCCATGAAGTCAATTACGCGGCGGCTTGTGCTGTGGCCGTCGGTGAATCATAGGAGGGATGAGTATGTGGGTGGTCACCGCCAAGGAAATGCAGACCATTGATCGTCGAGCCATCGCCGAGTACGGGATTCCAGGGATTGTGTTGATGGAAAATGCTGGCCTGGCCGTTGTTCAGCAGGTGAAGAAGATGTTTCCCGACCTCAAAGGGAAGCGGATCAACATCTTCGCGGGGCCGGGAAACAATGGCGGTGATGGTTTTGTGGTGGCTCGCCATCTCCATCAACTAGGAGCGCGGGTGCGGGTCTACTTGACCTGTGCCCCGGAGAAGATCACCCAGGATGCGGCGGTCAACCTGGGGATCGTGCATAAACTAGGCATTAGTGTCTACCAGGTGGAGGAGCAGTTCCTGTCGAAGTTGCCCATCGCCCTGCGGATGTCGGATCTGATTATTGACGCTATCCTCGGGACCGGTGCCCGGGGACCCTTGGCGGGGATCTACCCGGAACTGGTGCGGGTGATTAACGACAGCGGAACACCGGTGGTCGCGGTGGATATTCCCACCGGTGTGGAAGCCGATACCGGTGCTGTCTGGGGGGAGGTCATCAGGGCCGATGTCACGGTGACCTTTGCTTTGCCCAAACGGGGGCTCTTGCTTTACCCGGGAGCAAGCTTTGCCGGCCGGTGGCACGTGGCGGACATCGGTATTCCCCTCGAACTTACGAACCCGGACCAGGGTATGCTTACCCTCATTGATGAGGCTTTCGTAAGAAGTCTGCTGCCTAAGCGTCGACCGAACCAGCATAAAGGCGATTTCGGGCGGGTATTAATTGTAGGGGGGAGCCGCAACCTGGGAGGCGCCGCCTGTCTGGCTGCCTATGCCGCGGTACGGGCGGGGGCTGGTTTGGTGACCCTCGGGGGACCGGCTAGTCTCCAGGGGATCTTCGCCACGAAACTTACCGAGGCCATGACCATGCCTTTGGCGGAGGAGGATGGTGCCTTGGCCGGGGAGGCGGCGCTGGAGATCCTTGATTTCTGTGGCCGGGCCAATGTACTGGCTATTGGTCCGGGGCTTTCCACCGCTTCCACCGTGGGGGAAGTGATCGCAGCCTTGGCCGAAGGAGTACAGATTCCCACCGTTTTGGACGCCGATGCCTTGAATCTATTGGCGGAGAACCCCAAGCTCTTGGTCCAGTGGGCCGCCCAAGCCCCGGTGGTGATTACTCCCCACCCGGGAGAGATGGGGCGTTTGTTAGGCTGTAGCATCGAGGAGATCACCACGGATCCCCTTGGGCATGCCCTCAAGGCCGCGGCGGCTTTCCGCTGTGTGGTGGTGTTGAAGGGTACGCCGACGATTATTGCCGTACCCGAGGGCCGGGCTTGGATCATGAACCGGGGTACGGTGGCCATGGCCACCGGCGGCAGCGGCGATGTACTTACCGGCTGTATCGCGGCCTATATGGGCCAGGGGCTTGGGCCTTTGGACGCGGCTATCTGCGGTACATTCTTGCATGCCATCGCCGGTGAGCGGTGGGCGGACCAGCATGGCCCCGCGGGCCTGCGGGCCCAGGAGCTCGCGGATCTTTTGCCCAGGGCTTACTTAGCGGTGACCAACGGCAACAAAGGAGATGACTGGGTTGGACGGTGAATGTGAACGAACCTGGGTGGAAGTGAACCTAGGGGCGATTGAAACGAATGTGGCTTATCTGGAAAGGATAATTGGTCCCCGGACCACCCTGATCGCGGTGGTGAAGGCCGATGCCTACGGCCATGGGGCGGTGGAGGTTACAAAGGCCTGCCTTAAGTCTGGGGTGCGGCAATTTGCGGTGGCCACGGTGGGCGAAGGGGTGCGGTTGCGGCGGGCTGGGATCTGTACGCCCATCCTTGTTCTGGGGGTGTCCGGTCCCAAGGACTGGGAGAACCTGTTTCGCTGGAACCTGACGGCTACCGTTTCCGATTGGAAAACGGCCCAGCGCCTCTCCCACCTGGGGATGAACTATGGTCAGCGCCTACCTGTACATGTCAAGGTGGACACCGGCATGGGCCGCCTGGGCGTGTTATATACCCAGGGGGCAGAGTTTGCGCAGAAGGTGGCAGAGCTTCCCGGCTTAGTGGTAGAAGGGATGTACAGTCATCTTTCCTGTGCCGAGGAGGACGCGGCCCAGACGGAAAGGCAGCTCAGCCGCTTTCGGGGTGTGATGGAGGCCCTCCACAATCGCGGTTTACGGTTTTCCTGTTATCACATCGCCAATTCCGCAGGTACCCTCAAGTATCCTGAGAGCAGGTTAGATGCGGTGCGGGTGGGCCTGGCGCTATATGGTCTATACCCAGATCCTGGATTAGTCCCTGTCCTCAGCTGGAAGGCCAGGGTTTGTGAAGTAAAGGAAGTGCCTGGGGGTTGGGGGATCGGCTATGGTCACCTGTATCGTACGGCGTGCCGAACGAGAATCGGGGTGATCCCGGTGGGGTATGCCGACGGGTATACCCGGCGCGTCGCGGGCAAGGCCAAGGTCTTGATCAATGGTCAGCTTTTCCCCGTGGTGGGGAATATCTGTATGGATCAGCTGATGGTGGAGTTGGGGGATGCCCCGGTGGATGTGGGGGATACGGTGGTGCTCATCGGCCGCCAAGGGGAACAGGTCATCTCAGCCCAGGATCTGGCCACCTGGTCCAACACTATCTCCTACGAAGTGGTTTGTGCCATTGGCCAACGGGTTCCCCGGTGTTACTCCCACTCCCTGCCCGCGGCACCAAGTCCCGCTTAGGCCAGTCTGTATAAAGCCTTCTTTGGTGGACAATCTATAAATACGTGCTGACTTGCGGCAACAACACAACTAAAGGGGGCACCACAATGCGCATCATGATGTTGACCTGGGAGTTTCCACCGCGGGTAGTGGGGGGATTGGCCCGACATGTGTCGGAGCTGTCCATTGCCTTAGCCCGGCTCGGCCATGAGGTCCATGTGGTGACCATCCAGGATCCCCAGTGTCCGCCCCAGGAGAACTACTACGGGGTGCGGGTTTGGCGGGCCACACCCCGGGGACCACGCCATGATGGTCTGGTGCAAGATGCCCTGCAGATGAATCTCAATCTGTTGGAGACGGCGGTAAGTGTGATGGGCAAAGTGGGGCCCTGTGATCTTTTCCATGCCCATGACTGGCTTGTGGCCCACAGCGGTGTTGCCTTGAAACATGCCTATCAGCGGCCGTTGGTGGTGACCATCCATGCCACCGAGTGGGGCCGCAACGGTGGACTGCACAACGATCTGCAACGCCAGATCAGTGATGTGGAATGGTGGCTTTGTTACGAGGCTTGGACGGTGATCTGTTGCAGTCAATATATGTATGGGGAACTGCAAGGGATCTTTCAAGTCCCCAGCGACAAGCTCCATGTCATTCCCAATGGGGTTAACGGCGTCTTGCCTTTCCTTCCTCCGGAGGAATTGGCGGCCTTTCGGGCTCGCTACGCGGCGGACCATGAGCAGGTGGTCTTTTTCATGGGCCGCCTGGTGCGGGAAAAGGGGGTACACATCCTCCTAGATGCTTTGGCTCAGGTGGTAAGACTCTATCCGAATACGAAACTGATCGTTTCCGGGGAAGGACCGGAAAGGGATTTCCTGCAGAACAAGGTGAGTGAACTGGGCTTGCAGGAACGGGTTTGCTTTACGGGGTTTATCAATGACGAGTTGCGGAACCGGTTTTTGGGGATCGCGGATGTGGCGGTCTTCCCCAGCACCTACGAACCCTTTGGGATCGTGGCTTTGGAGGCCATGGCCGCCCGTGTGCCGGTGATCGTCAGTAATGTGGGTGGATTCGATGAGATCATCCAGCACGGAATCAACGGCTTGAAGTTCTACAGTGGTGATGCAAACTCCCTTGTCGACAATCTCCTTACCCTCTTTGGTACACCCAACTTACGCTCCCGCCTGATCCAAAGGGCGCGGCAGGATGTGTTGGAGAAATATAACTGGCAGACCATCGCCCAAAGGACCGCGACGGTCTATCAACAGGTGCTGGAGCGTTATCGGCAATCTCCCTGGGCCCATCAGGAACCGGCTACCCGAGATTGGGCCAGTATGGTGGGACGCTGGCTTTCCCCGCGGCTTCCCAGTCGCTATCAAGAGACGACTGATACAAAACCAATGCCTGTGCCCCAACATTAATCCCTGGGGCCAAGCGGACGTGGTTAAAGCTTTCGAGATCCGGGGGAAGGAGCTTGCGAAGGTCTAGGATTAGATTGTGCAAGGTCAATGGGAAAAGGGTTCATTAAATCTTAAACTCCGTCCGGAAAAGAACAATAGCTGGTCCTCCCCCGTCAACAATCGCCTTAGTACCCTGATGGAGCCACAGAATAAAGCAAGGTGGCTAGCGAAGTACCAGAAGGCGCCCATTTTTTTAAGTATCGTCCTATGGATTGAGGGTTCGAAGTAGCAATCCCCGGCCTTTTTTCCTTCCTTATCTTTCGACCAGATATGCCTTCAAAATGTGCTCTGCTTCGGTGCAGGGGCGGGATAACTCGTCGATGAACGATGGATCAGTTGTACAAAGGGCCCTATTTATCTACTGGTTTGTTCTTCTTAGTGTCACTGTTTCGTTGACGAGGATTAGTGTCTCTGCTTAGTTATCTTCTGGGATTTTCGTCCAGGCAGGAGAGACTGTCCCCACGGCAAGATCGGGATTGGACAACCCTGGGTTGCCCTGTCAGGTTTAGTATAATAACAAATTATGTCCGACTAGGTAAATACAGGAAGGAATTTTTGGTTGTTAAGTCGAAATATTGTATCTAATACGGCTAAGGTGACGTTGAGTCCTCTGGGGTGATTCAACGATGGACAAGCTAGCCCACTGGATTGTAGAGAATATTGACCGAGAATTTCAGTTAGATGCAGACAAACGTGAACAGGTGGAGTTTGGTTTAAAGTGTCTGCTAACATTACTGTTGTCCTACACTCTCATCATTGTCAGTAGCTGGGTCCTGGGTCTGTTTCCTGGTGCCCTCATTGTGGCTGGTGCCCTTGGTCTTCTGCGCAGTTTCTCCGGAGGAGCCCATGCCAGCACAAGCCTTCGGTGCGCTGTAATCGCCATTATGTATACCAATTCCTTGGCTTATGTAGGTTGGTGGCAGCCATGGGCAAAAAGCAACAAAGGACAGGGCAGGTGGACTGGTACATTTTCCTCCTGGTCTTCATCGGCACTGCTTTGGTTGTGCTCGCGGAGATGCGCTGGACCAGGCAGACTTGGCAGAGCGCCGAGCAATGGCCTTATCTCATCATCCTTGGGTGTTTGTGCGTGCTGGGCGCGGTGGTCTGGGCCGGTATCAACTATATCTCCAACGTCCGTTCGGACTCGGAGCTACGGGTGAAATTACAACGGCTGAAAGGGCAACAGGAGTTGGTGGAGCAGCTGGCGGCCCAGAGCCATGAGTTTCAGAACCAGATTACGGTAGTCTACACTATGCTGCAGATGGGCAAGCTGGAGCAGGCCCTCGCCTACATCGAATCCATTAGCGGTCGGAATCGGGTCACCGTAGGTCCCGGCGGCAGTGCCTTCTTCAGCCTACTCAGTGCCAAGATGACTAGGGCCCACTACCAAGGGGTCCAATTTGCGGTTCAATTGGGGGTCAATCCGGTGGCCTTGAACCACAGGGACGATGATCTAGTTTGTATTCTGGGCAACCTCTGTGACAATGCCATTGAGGCCGCCGCCCTAGAGGAGGACGGGCAGGGCCTGGTAAAGCTGAGCTTAGTTCCTGCCCCCCAAGAGGGGAATATCCTGGTTGAAGTCTGGAACAACGGTGCCTACATTGACTCCACCAGCCTGAAGGATATCTTTCTGCCTGGTTTCACCAATAAGGGGAGTGCTGGACACGGTTACGGCCTGTGGCTGGTCCAATCCAGGGTGAAAGCCCTTGGCGGCACTGTCTCTGTAGAAAGCTCCAAGGAAACCGGTACCCTCTTTCGCCTGACCCTGCCTGCCTCCGGGGATCTGGCGTAGGGTCAGCCCAGTTGGACCAGGACCTGCGGCTGGTAATCGGAACGGTATACCTCCGGATCCAGTTCCGGGAAGATGTTGTTTTTCCACTGCAGTTGGTGGAGGAAGTCCTGTTCAATCTCTCCCCTTTGGATTTGTCCATAGAGGCGGTTGAAATTGGCGATATGTTCCCTGGTCCGTTGTCTTGCGTAGGCCACCATGGTGCCGGTCTTCATGATGAAGGCCCAGTCGCTGCTTTGGGCCAACAGCAGTTCCCGGGCACATTGTTTAATAGCTTCGGTGGTTAAGGGATCCCCAGGCCAATGGTGGTGGACCAGCTCAGTCATCCGTTCCGCCATGATGTGCAAATGGGGATAGATCCAGTCGTTGCTGCCCTCCAACCAAACCTCATTATAGCCTTTGTATCCCCAGGAAGACGCGGAAGGGATGCATACTTGGTTCTTCGGATACAGCTTCAGGTAGTCGCCGGGGGTGATCAGGCGCACCTGATCTTGATCGTGGTGGATTTTGCGGATAAGAAAGTCCAGCCATTGGGGGCCTTCGTACCACCAGTGACCGAAAAGCTCCGTATCGTAGGGAGCCACCACGATGGGTTTCCGATCTTCCATGTTGGCGGCCAACCATTCAATCTGCCGCTGCCGGTTAAACATGAAATTCCCCGCGTGGACGGCTGCCTTCTCCCGGGCCCGGTCCGGATCGTATAGTTCCTTGTGCCCATTGTCTTGGGTAATCCGGTGGTACTTGATTCCCGTCTGATGCCGGATGTCTCCCACCAGATGGGGAGCAAGATAGTCGAAATCCAGTTCATGGCCGATGTCCCGGTAAAACTCCCGGTAGTCCCAATCCCCCGGGTAACCCTCCTGGGCGCTCCACACTTGCTTTGAGGACTCCCAGTCCCGTCCGAAGGCGGCCACCCCCGAGGGGCAATAGACCGGGGCGTAGACGGCATATCGGGGCCGAGGTTTGCTGTGGAGGATCCCGTGGGAATCCAAGATAAAGTACTTGATTCCCCCCGCGGCCAGGTACGTGTCGATCCCCGGTACATACCCGCATTCGGGAAGCCAAAAACCCACTGGCGCCACGCCGAAGGTTTGCTGGTAAAAATCAATGCCCAGTTGAATCTGGGCTCGGATGGCCTCGGGATGGATCATCAAGGGAAGATAGCCATGGGTGGCCGCGGAGGCCAGGATCTCGATGAGGCCTAACCTTTGAAAATGACCGAAGGCGTCGACCAGATCCCGGTGGTATTTATGTACAAAGTCCTCTTTGGTTTGGGTAAAAATTCGGTGATACATCCGCGCCAACCGGTTTAGCTCCGGCCACAACGCCGTGCGCTGGATCTCCTTTTCTGCAAGGCTGATGCGGTTTTCCAGGTACTTTTCGTACCGCTCCAGTAGTAGTTCGTCCCGCAACATGGAGAGCAAAGGCGGGGTGAGGGACATGGCCAGGCGACAGGCGACCCCGTCGTGGTGCAACCGCCCGAACATATTTAGTAGGGGAATATATGACTCAGTGATGGCTTCGAAGAGCCAATGCTCCTCCAGGAAACGCTCCTGTTCCGGATGGCGGACAAAGGGTAAGTGGGTATGCAGGATGATGGATAAATAGCCTTGTTCCAAACTCGTCACTCCCTGGCCTATTGTGTACTCTTGGTGATGATCGGGGTAATGGTGATGGACTCTTCTCCCGAGGCTGCTTCCGCAACGATGGGCAACTGTAGTTGACCATCGGGCAGGACGTAGCGGGCCACAAAACTGCCGTCGGGTTGGAGGCGGATGGGTTGCCCCTGGATCCATACCGAAGCGGTGGGTTCCGTCTGCCCGTAGATCACCAGCTCCGTGTGGGTCACCAGCCAGAACTTCCGCGGTGCTTTCCCCGCCGCCATGGGACTTGCGGCATAGGAGGGGGAACTAATGTGTTGATCCAGTATGCTGATAGCGCG
Source organism: Bacillota bacterium (assembly GCA_012839765.1). Lineage (NCBI taxonomy): Bacteria > Bacillati > Bacillota > Bacillota bacterium. The sequence continues at coordinate 19,492 of DUMW01000098.1, read as the reverse complement.
AAACAGGGCCGGAGAGCTTTCCCCTTGGGGCAGACCCGCATAGATCCGGTAGAGTTCTTCTAGGGTCATCCATCTTTCGTCTACCAAGTCCGAGACTTCCCCAGGCGGTGTGGTGACGATGTTGGACTCTACAAAGGTGATGAAGGTGCCATCGGGCAGCAGTCGTCCCAGAGCAAGGCGAAAGCTGGTATCCTTGCGCCCCACATAGACGTACCAGTTACGGGCTTTTAGGTCTACGGCCACATCGAAAAGGTATCTCTTGTCCGGCTCTTGATAGATCCTAAGCACTGTTCGGCCGTGATCCCACTTCCCCGGGACCTGGGCCTGTTTTTCCGAGAGGAGGGTATCGGTAATCTCCCAGTAGGTGAAGACCCACAGGGGATCTTTCACTAAGGCAACAATGCGGTCTTTACCGTAACCGTGGGGAATGTCGTGGTCGGTTAGACATCCGGTTTGGGTAAAGGGGAAGTCGGGGGCATTGTTGCCGCTGGTAAAGCCGTCTTTGGCTTGGCTGGTGTTCACGACCCGTTTCCTCCTTTCAACGGTCCTCGGCCCGACGTAATTCCCTTATAATATTTCTCATCTCCAGGGCCATTATTCGACGAACTGCCACCGGGGAAATGGACAGAAAAAGGGGCAGGCCCCTAGGCCTGCCCCGGCAGAAGGCTTGTCCACTATCTACCCACAAAAAGCTGGGTGATCATCATCCCATAGGGGCCGCCTTCCACGATGCCGATCCCCACATGGGTGTACAAGGGGTTGAGGATGTTTTGCCGATGACCTGCGCTGGCCATGAGGTTGCTGTGAGCCGAGCTTACGGAATAGGCACCGGCCAGGTTTTCCCCCGCGTATTTGTAAAACACGCCGAAACTACGCAGCATGTTGGCTACGGTTCCGTAGGTGGGGGAGGTGTGGGCAAAGTAGTTGTGGACAATCATGTCTTTACTCTTTAGCCTGGCGATCTCCACCAGTTGAGGATCCAGCTGCAACGGAGCCAATCCCCGCATCAGCCGCTCCTGGTTCACCAGATTGAAAAGCTGCTGCTCCTTCGCAGTAAGTACCGGTGAAGTAGGTGGCTGTTCCGGTGTGGGTTCCGGATTGGGTTTAGGATCCGGTTTGGGATCGGGTTTTGGTGTGGGATCGGGTCTGAATACCCAGGTGTTACCATTCTTGCTTCCTGACCAGCTGCCACTACCACTGTTTGAGCTACCGCCGCCGGTAGGTGGCTCCCCTGGCTTTTGGGGCTCTTCCACTGGCTTTTCCGGTGGTAGGTTGGGTTGCTGAGTACCGCCGCCGGTATTGCCGCCGGTGTCAGGTTTGAAGGTAAAGGTTTTTCCGGTATTGACGCGGATGGTGGCTGCCCCCGCGGCCACCGATGTGCCCAGGAGGGCAACGATGACTAGAAAGATGAGGAACAGTTTGTGTCTCCGCAAATTCATAGCTAGCCTCCCAAAACATGGTTTAGTGTAAGGGTTGTTGTGGTGACCTCCTTCCCAACAACCTCCATGTTTGCAGAGTCTGCGGATCCATCCACAAATAATGTTGTATGTACAAGTTTCTACAAAGAATGGGGAATTCCTACGCTAAGGCCGTGGCAATATATGTAAAGGAGGCCGGCGGCCTCCTCGGATTAGGAATCGATAATTCCGTGCTGATGAGCCAAGAGCGCGACCTGAGTTCGGTCGGAAATGCCAAGTTTCTTGTAGATGTTATAAATATGATTTTTCACCGTATGCTCGCTGATGAACAACTTGCTGGCAATCTCTTTATTGCTCATTCCCTTGGCGATCAAGCTCACCACTTCTTGTTCCCGTGGGGACAAATTGCCAAAGGGATTGTTTTCGCTCATATCTAGACCTCCCTCCAGGAGTCTGTACACCGCGTCCAGTGAGGTGAAGATGGCCCTTCCCGTCATAATCAATGTATTCGAGGGATGTGCTTGTGTGCTATGTCCGCCAAGTATAATGCTTCCCTGGGGATTGAATACTAGGATGGGAGTGATCTTTATGACGAACAAGGCTCAACTGGAGCGGGAAAAACAATACCAAAAAAGGGTGCAGGAAGAGGGGCCCAAGCCACCGCTGCTGCGGAATTTCCTCCGGGCCTTCCTGGTGGGGGGAACCATCTCCCTCATTGGCCAGGGGGTCTACGATCTCTTTTCTCTGATCGAGACCACCCCCGGGGAAACCGCCGCCACCACCCTGGCGGGAATGATCTTCTTGGGTGCGGTGGCCACCGCCCTTGGTTTTTACGATGACTTGGGTGAATTCGGTGGTATGGGAGCTGCCGTACCGATTACGGGCTTTTCCAACTCGGTAGTGTCCGCCGCCATGGAGTTCCGCCGGGAAGGTTTTCTTCTGGGCATTGGCGGTAAGATCTTTTCTGTGGCGGGACCTGTGTTGGTTTTCGGGATCCTTTCCGGTTTTGTTGTGGGATTGGTGAAGGCCCTGGCCGGAGGCTATCTTTTCTAGCGAAACGGGGTTGGTGCGACCATGGCAGATAAACGGATCGGATTACAAACCATTCGCCTGAACACCCCTCCGGTGATCACTGCCCGGGCCACCGTGGTGGGGCACCGGGAAGGGGAAGGCCCCTTGGGGGAATACTTCGATCATATTGTCACTGACGATCTTTGGGGTGAGGCCACCTGTGAACTGGCCGAAAGGAAGATGATGGAGGAAGCCATCCGACGGGTCTTTCAAGCCAGTACACTAGAACCGGAAGAGGTGGGCTTTTTTATCGCCGGAGATCTTCTAAACCAGATCATTACTTCTAGTTTCGTGGCCCGGGGGTTGGGTCGTCCCTTCCTAGGCATTTACGGTGCTTGCTCTTCCATGACCGAGGGACTAGCCCTCGGTGCCTTGTTGGTGGATGGGGAATATGCGGACCATGTGCTGGTTGCCACCTCCAGCCACTATCAGGCGGCAGAACGGCAGTTTCGGTATCCGGTGGAGCAGAACATCCAACGCAGTGGGCGGGCCCAGTTCACGGTGACGGGCTCCGGTGCCGCCATCCTGTCCAAAGAGGGGCGCGGTCCCCGGATTACGGAAGTGACCTTCGGCAAGGTGATCGATTTGGGCATCACCAATCCCGAGGATTTGGGGTCCGCGATGGCCCCTGCCGCCGCAGACACTTTGCTGCAGCACTTTCAGGACACGGGCCGGGATGTGGGGGATTATGATCTCATCATGACCGGTGATCTAGCTAAGGTGGGAAAATCCATGTTTTCCGGCTTGATGCAGGATGCGGGGCACAGTTTGGGAAACAAGCACATTGACGGTGGAGCCGTGATCTACGGGGATAATCCTAAGTTCAAGGCGGGAGGTAGTGGTTGCGCCTGCTCCGCGGTGGTCTTTTTGGGCTACGTCATGCGGCTTTTGGAAGAAGGTCGCCTGCGGCGGGTTCTTTTCATGGCCACCGGTGCGCTGTTCAGTCCCTTAAGCTATCAACAGGGAGAATCCATTCCGGGCATTGCCCATGCTGTGGTGGTGGAAGCACAATGACCTACGTCTTGGCCTTTCTTTTTGGAGGTCTCATTTGTGGCCTTTCTCAGCTGGTCTTCGATCGCTTCAACCTGACACCGCCCCAGATCCTGGTTTCCTTGGTGATCATCGGGGCGATCTTGGAGGGGTTCGGGGTGTATCAGTCGCTGTTTAACTTGGGTGGTGCGGGGTTTTTGGTGCCAGTCTGTGGCTTCGGTAGCTCCATCACCCGGGGGATTATTAGCGAGAGTAAACGCCTGGGCTGGGAAGGTCTGTTTACCGGTGCCTTTGAGATCACAGGCTTAGGTGTGACCGCAGCGGTAGTCTTCGGCACCTTAGCCGCTTTGCTGAGCCGACCCAAGGATTAAAAAGAGGGTGGCTTTTGCCACCCTCGCCCTCAGTGCCCAATCTGCGCTAGTTTTCCCATCTATTAAATTGATAAATCACATGAGTCCAAGTTCAGGGGGGTACTGTTTTTTGGGGAAAGACGTCTTTCCTGTTATAGTCTATGTACCGGGAGTAAAATGTGTCACAGTCTCCCTTCCGATTCGGCCTCCCAGGTACTAGGTTACCTATCTTTACGCTCGCCAGCCGTCGGGCTTCCTATCTGGTGAAATAGGATACACTGGCGAAATCAAGCGGAATATATTGAAACTAGGCAAGATAAAGTGCTGCCTAGTTAGTGTGAAGGAGGTACCTGTCCATGGCGAAACCAAAAAAGGCCTATATGGTCAGGAATAAAAAGAAAGCACCCATGAGCATCAAGAAACGGAAAATTGATGCTCAAGTTGCCATGGGGATGCCGGTGCATGTCAACGTACCGCAAAAAAGACCTCCGAGAAGATTTCAGCCAACCTTAGCAAAAAAAGAGCTTAGCATAGAACAGGTAACCCCCCTGCAACAGCCCATCGTGGCCATCAAGATCCGGGAAATTCGGGCGGAAGTGCGGGATATCACCACCGAGGTGATCCCGGATAAGGTCATCATCCAAGGAATTCTGCACAAGCAAATCTTCTTCGTGGGCACCGATGACCTGGTCCACCATCAGCCCGAGGACATTCCCTTCAGCACCTTCATCGATCTTCCCGGCGCCGAACCGGGTATGAAGGTCCAGGTAAATGTGGTGGTCGAGCATATTACCTTTAGTCTCATCAACGGCGGTACCGTCGTGCATCAGAAGGTGATCCTGGAGATCTTTGTGAAGGTATTGGATGAAGAGCAGATTCTCATCGAACCCGGTGACCTGCAGATCCTGGGCCGGCCGGTGGTGGGCGAGGGAACAGTGCAGGAACTGATCCAATCCACCTTTACCCTCCCGGTGGCGGCCATAAAGATCTCGGAGATTCGGGCCACCATCGAGGATCTGGAACCTACGGTCATTGAAGACAAAGTCTTGATCCAAGGTACGTTGCACAAGCAGATCTTCTTCGTGGATACCAACAACCTGGAGCGGCACGTGGCGGAGGATGTGGAGTTCAGCACCTTCATCGACATCCCCGGTGCCGAAGAGGGTATGCATGTACAGGTCACACCCACCATTGAAAGTGTGGACTTCGACCTGGTGGACAGCACTACCCTGGAGCAAACGGTGGTGGTAGAGTTCTTCGTTAAGGTGACGGATCTAGAGATCATCGGCGTCACCGCTGGAGAAGGGGAGCCCCTCTTCCAGGTGAATCGGTTTGTGGTGGAGGAAGGCATTCAGTTCATCCTGGAGGAAGAGGTTATCCTGCCCTTGCCGGCGGAAAAGATCGACGAGATCGTGGCCACCTTCGAAAACCTGGAGACCGAAGTCATCGAAGACAAGGTGATCGTCCAAGGTACGGTTCATCAGCAAATCTTCTTCATCTCCGAGGGAGTTGCGCATCACCTGGCGGTGGATCTGGACTTCAGCCGCTTCATCGATGCCCCCGGTGCGGAGCCGGGCATGGATGTGTTCCTCACCCCAGAAGTGGAAGACATCATCTTCGAACTGATCACGCCTACTCTGCTGCGTAAGCGGGTGATCGTCTCCATCGACGCCATTGTGACCGAAGCTTTGCAGATTAACCTGGAAACCGGCGAAGGTCCCTTGCTGAAGCTGGACGAAGTCATCGGAGAAAATACCCGGCAGATCCTCATTGAACGGGATGTTCCCCTAGTACCTCCGGGACCAGTGCTCCCCGAGGTGGTCCCCGCGCTGATCAAGATCGAAGAAGCGGAAGAGTTCAGCGAGCAAGAGGTCATTCGTAACGAAGTGACCCTGCCCACCGCGGCTTTGAAACTACGGGAAGTCACTGGTACGGTGGAGGTCACCGATGTGACCGTCCTGGACAGCATTGTGATCATTGAAGGTAACGTCATCAAGGAGATCGTCTTCGTCGACACCAACAATGTAGTGCAGGAGTTTACAGAGATCGTACCCTTTACCATAGAGGTAGAACTGCCCGAACCCGTAGGGGATCAGCAAATAGAAGTGAATGTGGAGATCGAGAAGATCATCGCTAACCTCATCGACTGCATCACCGTGGAACAGACCATCGTCCTTGAGGCGACGGTGAGTATCGTCTCGGAACGGCAAGTGGAAGTGATTACCGATGTCATCGGCGAAGGCATCGTCCTGGAGCGGATCCTGGTGGAGACCCTGCTAGTTATCAATGAGAACACCATTGAAGTGGAGATCCCCAGTGTTGTGGAACTTGATCCGCCTGCGGCTTCCATTGAAGAGATCACCCTCAACATCCTCGATGCCACCCCGGTGGTGGTGGAGGATGGAGTGGAAATCACTGGAACCATCCAGAAACTAGTCACCTATCTGGACGATGAAGGAGAGACCCAGACCGAGGAAGAACTGGTGCCCTTCGAGTTCGAAGTACCGGTACCCGGTGCTACACCGGATATGGGTGCCCAGATCGACCTGGAGATTGTGGATCTGGAGATCTCCCTGTCCCCCGATGGCACCTTGCTGACGCAGAATATCACCCTGGAGGCCTTCGCCAAGGTACACCTGTTGGTGGAGCTGTTCATTGTTACCGAGGTCTCGGGTCCGGGCATCGAAGAAGTCATTACCGAAGTCTTAACCCTGCAAGTGGTGGGCGAACCGGCACCCCGACCTGTGGAAGTTGTGGTCGCCGTCATCACGTCACCTTAAGATTTGGGGGCTGCTTGGGCAGCCCCTTGATCCCTTCGTTTTCTTTCCTTTATGTATGGACAAGCACCCAAAACCCCCTATGCTTCATAGTCTACTAGTAACTAGGAAAGGGATTCCCTTTGTCACACCGACGTCCTAGTACATATATTGTAGTGACTGAGGGAATATCCCCACTTTGAGCAAAGTGGTGGATGCCTTTCCAGGGAGGGGGGCATGCTGGGACTTCTTGTTATTGGCGTTGTGTTGATCCTCATTGGGTGTTTTGGTCTATATCTGGTTTGGGCCATGGGCCAAAGACAAGGAAACCGTGACTCTCGTTCGGCATCCCAAGCACAGGAATTACCCACCCATTATGCTACCAACCCCGTCTATTTCTACCAGTGTCTGCTCCAACCGAGCGCGGAGTCCCCGGTGACTAAACATTTAACTCCAAGGAGGCAAGACCAGTCAGCAAGGGTAGAAGGTGCTGAACCGGCACCGGAAAAAGGGGGGTACAGTTTGGCTGCTTGCATTAAGGCACAGGTTGTTATTGGTGAGAACACCAGACAGGTTCTTTTGGAAAACGTGTTGGATCTAGGGGCTAACGCCCTAAAGGTTCGCGAGATTCGTGCTGAAGTGAAGGATATATGTTGTGACGTCATCTGTGATAAGGTGATCGTCCAGGGTATCATCCACAAACAGATTTTCTTCGTCGGGGAAGACAACATGGTCTACCACCGGAGCGAAGACGTTCCCTTCTCCACATTCCTGGATATCCCCGGCGCAGAGCCCGGCATGAACTGCCATGTGGAAGTATGCATCGAACACATCGTGCACCATCTTCTGACACCGACGCTGCTCCAACAAAAGGTAATCTTCGAGGTCTTCGCGAAGGTTACCGACACCCAGAATCTGCAGGTCACCATCGGTCCAGGACCTTTGGTGGTCATCGATGAAGTGGTGGCTAAGGTTACTGGGCAGCTCTTGGAAGAGGAAACGGTGGAACTGGAGGTGCCGGCACGGAAGATCAGTGAGATCCGGGCCAAGATCAAGGACATCACCTTTGAGCCCATCTGCGATAAGGTAATCATCCAGGGGATCATACACAAACAGATCTTCTTCATCGACGAGGACAATATTGAAAGACACCAGTCCGTAGATATTCCCTTCAGTCACTTTGTGGATGCCCTTGGAACCATGGAGTTCCATGATGTGCAGGTATGCGCCGAAGTGGTCCACATCAGCTACAAGCTGATCTTCCCGCCAGGGGCAGAGGTGACCACCACCCTGCACGAAAAGGTGGTGGTGGACCTGTTCGTGGAGGTGACCAACCCCAGGCAGGTAACGGTGGTCCTTTCAGAGACCGGAACTCCGGTGAAGTTGGAGCAGGTCTGTGGCGAGAATACCGCCCAGTTCTTGCAGGAGACCAGTCTGCAATTACCTATGCCTGCGGTGAAGGTCAGGGATATCATCGCCAAGATCGAGGACCTGGAGACGACGGTTATCGACAACAAGGTCCTGGTCCAAGGTGTAGTTCACAAGCAGGTGTTCTTTATCGGCGACGACGATCTGGAGCACCATCTAAGTGAAGATGTGCCCTTTAGTGTGGCGGTGGATGTGGAGAATGCCCGTCCAGGCTGCAATGTACGGGTTATGCCTTGCATTGAGCACATCTCCTTCGAGCTGCTCAATGATCTGACCCTGCACCAAAAGGTGATTGTGGCCCTCTTTGTGAAGGTCACCGAGACCCAGCAATTGCTCCTCGTGGTGGAAGGGCCATGCCCGGTACCGGAACCTGAGCCGGAGCCGGAACCAGAGCCCGAACCAGAGCCCGAGCCGGAACCGGAACCAGAACCATAAACAGGACGAGAAGAACGGGTTAGCGCCCGTTCTTCTCATTATGGTGTGTCCGGCATGGGTACTGTCATAGGGTGAGAGTTGCAAAGGGTGAAGGGAGCCGTTAGCGTAGCAGGTGGCTGGAACCTGAAGAAAGCTAGTCTGGTAGGAAAGACTGTCCATTGGTGATCAAGGAGCGAAAGAATTGAATTGGGACGGTTGATGTGTTTGCCGTTGCAGAAGACAACACTGACCTGAGCGCAAAAAGGTGAGCTTGGGTCAGCGCCCCGGGTCTGAGCCCTTGATATGCAAAACACTGGGAGTATGTGGCGGCCAGAGTGATTGCGCCTGTTCCTGGAAGGGTATCGTGTCCTTGACCTGCTGACCCACCCAATCGTTGGCGTCCGAAGCCTAGTTGCGTTCTTCCACGCTTTCCTGCAGGGACACGTACTCTGCGAAAATCAAGCCAAACACGAACCATAGGAAGCTTGCAAGAGCAAAGCCCGAAGTGGTGGCATCAAAAAGCTCCCTTACTACAACCGCAAGCAGGGCGGCACTAACAGGAACGAAGTATGACTTACGCCTACTAATTCTGAAGCACATGTACACTGGGGTGCAGTAGATGAGCGTGCTCAGCACAAAGGCTACAGGCCCGAGCTCGGTGCCAAAGTACAGAAAGATGTTGTGGGCATGGGCCAGCGGTTTTTTACCTTCTTCCAAGTAGGTTGCGTGTGCCTCCGGGAAATGTCCGAAGCCCACGCCGAAGAAGTTGTCCGCCATCATGGAGATCGAAACCCTATAGACATTGATGCGGGCGGAATTCTCGCCCAAGTCAAAGATCGTCAGGAACCTGCGCACCCAATAGTTGTTGGTAGCTACAAACAGGCTGAAAACCAAAGCACCAAGGCAGATGATGATCAGAACCTGCCGACTCCTTGCCGCAGCAAGGAAGAGCACGGCTAAGATTACGATTACACCGATCCAGGCTGCTCTAGACGCGGTGAGGATGATCCCGACAATCGCCAAAAGACTTGCCAAAAGATACAGCCACCGATATGCGGACCTTTCCCGATAAAAGGCGGCGAGAAAGACACCCACAGCGCCGAGAAGGAGGGTACCGGCTGCATTGCAGCCCAAAAGAAGTTCCGCCCTCTGGTGTCCGATGATGTAGTAATCGTAGAAGATATACAAAGTGGCAAGACACGCCCCTAGAATAAAGCACCACCACAAAAACTTCGGACCGAGCCTACGGGCGCAAACTCCCGCGAAAAAGACCGGAAAGATCACCAAGATCAGGCGAAGGACTGTGCTCCATGCGATAAGGCTTTTGGGGGCGGCGACTAAAGTTGCAAGTACAGCCCAAAGGGCCATAAGAAAGGTGAGTCTCGTGAAAAACTGTTTACTGGGCTTGGTATTCCTCGCTTCGGTGAGGAGGTCTTTGCTAAAGGGTGGATACACCAACGAGATAAGAAGGAGCGAAAGCCCTAGCAGGCTTCCACCGATACTTCCTAGTACAATGATCAAGAATGTTATTATGCCCAACCAAATCTCTAGCCGTTTTTCCAAGGACCGCCAAGCTCCTTCCCTGTTGTCTTGCCGAGGCTAAGTTTACACGAGCGACAGGTACAGTCCCTCGGTTTCTCGAATCATGCGTTCTTCCGTATAGTACCTTAAAAACCTCTGTCGCGCCCTTTCCCCTAAGGTTTCCCTGAGATCGCTTTTCTGAAGAGCTTCTTCCAGGGCTTCCCCAAGGCGACTATGGGGTGCTGTAATCCCGGCGTCACCTAGAATCTCACCCAGACCGCACACATCGGCCGCCACGCAGCAGAGTCCCTGGCTCATGGCTTCAATCAAGGCCAGCCCGAAGGTTTCCGTCCTGGAGGGAAGAACGAAGATGTCTAGCGAGTTCAAGAAGGAAAAGGGCTCTTGAAAGCCAAGAAAGGTCACCGGTAGATTAAGCGCGGCGGCGAGAGCTTTAAGCTTCTTTTCTTCCTTTCCTCTTCCGGCAATCCAAAGCTCGTAGGGTGCTTGCACCTTTACTAGTTCCCGAAAGAGAAGGTCCAATCCCTTATCCTTCGTAAGTCTTCCCAGATAGCCGATCCGCGGCGGTGTGTTGGTCTGAGGTTTCCTGAGGAGCGGAACTTCTTCTAGACCGTTAGGAATAACCGCAAGTTTACCCAAGCCCAGGCGCTGCAGCATCCCTTTTTCCCATTCTGTAAAGCAGATAACGGTGGCACTTTGCGCACAAAGCCTGACCGCAAAGCGGTCTAAAGCGTTGTAGTAGCTGTGGGGGGTGAAGACCACAGGTCTATTGCAGCTTAAAACCAGCTCCCGTGCTGCGTGGATATGCACTAGATCAAAAAACGGCGCCATCCTTCTTATCCGGGCGCGCCTTTGCCATGGGCTATCGGGCAATCGTTCCCATTTTAACCCGTCGAAATAGATATGGCCTGGCCCAGTTGGAGTTAAAACCAAAACCTCATGCCCGCGCTGCACAAGTCCTCGGGAGAGGGTGCCTACGGCCTTTTCCGTTCCGCCGAGTTCGGCGTAGGGAACTACCTGTAGAATCCTCATGGTTCACCACCACTTGCGGTATATAAGCTAATAATAGCCTACCCGGGACAAGATTACAAGGATTCGGCCCTGCCGTCTCTTCTCTAAACCGGTCAGTTCAAAACATGGCAAGCTACCGGGGGGTCGGGGCCTGCATGTGTCCGCAGGTAATGCCAGTGCTCAGTGCGCAAAACCCTGCGACCTGCGGTTCCTTCCCGGTCTATTTGCCAGATTGTCGAATAGGATTGAATAAGGCTAGACTACAAAGGGCCCTTGTATGGTCTTTGGTGGTTTTGCGCATGGTTTAAATGAAGAGGGTATTAAATGACTCCGCTAGATTTCCCTCCCGGGACAAGTGGAGCGGGGGCCGCGGTGACAGGAATTCTAAAGGTCAGGGGAGGGCTTGGCCCAGGGCGAAGCAGGGTAATGCGGAGCATTACCCTGGTTTTAAAGGGAAAGGTTATACCAAACCTGTAGTTCGCCATCCAGATCGTAAAGCTGCCAATGTAGCTGGTCTTTATAGAAATACCGGCGGGTTACGGAAAAGATGTGGTAGCGGGTGGGATCTAGTCTGGCAAACATCACCACTGTAAAACCGCGATACTTTATCTCCAATACTTCCGCACCCATCACCGCCACCACCAGCGAGTTGGTAAGGTCAATCCAGTGATTCTTAAGACCGAGGGTTTCCTGTAATTTGGCGTACTCCGTAGGATCCTTGATTACTGTTAAACGTAGGCTACCTTCTTTTTGGTTTCCCTTGGCAATGGGATGGGGATATAAGGGTATATATTCCACCGTGGGGTGTTTGAGTACCTTTTTCCTGGCTTCCCGTAGATCAGGGGTGGACATAAGCCATCCTCCTTTATGGTTTTCTACTAGCTAATTATATGCGGCAAAACTCCTGGGGTTTACGCGGAGGCAAAGGAGAGATTCCTCGGTTGGGTCGGTAACACAATTCTCATTCTATCAACCCTTGGTGGTTGTGCATGGGTCAAGGGAGGGCAATGGGGCAAAGCTTCCTTTTTGGGAAACCAAGTCACGTTTCCTATGATTATTGCATATTAATATATGTGCTGAGCTTGTTCCCCAACGGACGGCTGGGTAGGTGGAAGGGGGCGGCAGCCGTTGAAATGGTTTACCAGGCACCATCCGAGGAGTCTCATTCCCAGGCTGTTGTATGTGGCCAAGGTCCCTTGGGATCCCCAATCCCGAACAGGACAACTGTTGTGGCACGTGGCTAGTCTGGGGTGGCATGTGGATCTTCTCTATGAGACCGAGACTCAGGAAGTTAAGAAGATAACTGATACTCTATATGTTTACAGCCATTGGTCTTTGTTGCTGCGGACAAAATATGGTGTGGTGTGGACCGAAAAGCTCGATCCTTTGCCCCGGCGATTCCGGGCCCTGGTGGTTCAGGAGTGTCATGATCCTGCCCTGCCCTTGCATCCTGATGCCCAGCTTCTCATCTGCACAGACCAACGGTCCTTCGAAGTCCTTTCGGAAAACCACCCCCACGTGCTACTGTTGCCAGACGGGTGCACCGGGGATTTGGTCAAGACGCCACAACCAGCACCCCAGGAGTTTGCCCACGTCCGACGACCCATCCTGGGCTATGTTGGTTCTTTGGAGGATCCTGTAGCCCTGGAACTGCTGAAGCAAGCAGCTACCTATTACCGCTACTGTTCCTTTGCCCTGATCGGTCCCTTGGGGACCGGCTCCATCAGCCTGCCACCCAATGTCCTGGTGTTGGGACCCCGCTCCCGGCAGGAGCTGCCGGCCTATGTGCAACATGTGGACCTTCTTTTACTCAATGTGGAAGACGGGCAGCTTTTCCCCGAGGTATATGAGTACCTGGCTTTGGGGAAACCCCTCATTGTCTTTACCGGGGAGGATTTGAGCTCCCTTGGGCTCCTAGCCTGGGGAAGTATAAAGTGGGAAGGGCTCCAGTCCCAGTTAGAGCAAGCTTTGGAAGAGTTGGGGGTGGTCCCAGACGAAGGCAACCTGGGTTTGGCCTGGGGAAAACGCACTGTCTCTCTCAGTGATCTGAAGCAACGGCAACGGCCGGCCCGTAGTCCAAAACGATCCCAAGGTGTGGCTGCCGCGGAACTTGCGGAAAAGCGCCGAAAGCTGGCTTTCCAAAATACCTGGACCGAGCGGGCCCGACAACTGCTGACGGAGATTCGAAGGGCCTTTGAGGTCCAGGAACAGCAGACACGCAGGTGGTTCTAAGCAGGGACTTTGGGCTTGTCGACGAATTAGTAGGTGATGTCATAGAAAAGGTTGGCTGCCCATGGTCAGGAAGATTGTATCTTTTTTCATCGTTGTGTTCCTGCTTTTTTCTACCCCCGCCTTCGGTAAGCGGATTCTTTGGCAGGCGGAGGGTTATCTGCTGGAAGCCATTCTCCAGGTGGAAGCAATGGATGTGGATGGCGATGGGCGGGATGAGCTCATCGTGTTGGGTCGCAACTATGAGGCCCGGGAGGTTTTCATTTATACTCTTACCTGGAGCGGATCTGAATGGCTGGTACTTTGGAAGAGTCCCAACTTGTATGAAACCGCCAGTCCCGTCGCCATTGCGGTGGGCAATTTCCGGGGGCAGGGCGTGGAGTTGGTCGCCCTGACAAATACCCTTTATAGACTCTACCAGTGGTCATCCCAAGGTTTTGTGGAAGTGTGGCATGGCGCCAACCCCTTTCCGGTAAGACTGGCGGTGGGGGTGTCCGCCTCTGGGCCACAGGATTACCTGGTACGGACCAAACTTGCCCGCCAGACCGATTGGACCGTTTTCGATCAGTTGGTGCTCCTGGTTTGGCAGGAAGGCAAGGGGTTTGTGCAGGTGGCCAGCTCTGCGGAGATTGGCCACGTGCGGGGCATTACCGCTGTGGACTTGGAACCTGACGGAGCCATGGAGGTGGTGGTAGAAAAGGGAGATGTTATGGCCAGCGGCGAGGTGCAAGTTTGGCAGATCCGGGACAACGCCCGCTTCCAGCGGACCTATGCTACCACCCTCAGTAGTTCTCCCATCTTTGCCCTCGGGGGTGGAGAATTCTTGGGAAGTCCTGTTCTGGTGGTGGGGGACAACACGGGACGGGTGAATACTTACGGGTTTACCGGCGGACAACTGAGCGTGACCGGCGACCAACTACGGGTGGGCTACGGCCTGGTGTGGGCAGCGGTGGGCCGGTTTACCGGCAACCCTAATAACGAGATCGCCCTGGTACGGTATCCGGCAGAGTTGATGTTAATCACCGATTAGGTGGGGTATCCTAGGGTCGGGGGCTTGCTTATGCATGTGTTCGCTGACCTGCATACCCATACACGTTTCAGCCACGGCCGCGGCACTGTGGAGGACAATGTCCGGGCGGCGGCCCAACGAGGGCTTTCCCAGGTGGCCATCACCGATCACGGACCGGCCAGTTTCTTCACCGTAGGAATCAGGAACTTCAGTGTGCTGGACGAAATCCGCCGGGAAGCCCGGCGGTGCGCCAAAAAGTACGGGATTGAGGTGCTGGTGGGCCTGGAAGCCAATGTCATTGACCCTTGGGGGACCATCGATGTTCCTCCCGAGGTGGTCGCAAAACTGGATTTGCTCTTGGTGGGCCTCCATCTGCATATTGTACCGAGACGGTTCACCGGGGCGGTGAGACTCCTCTTCCCCCATTATTGGACCCGTTTTACGGGACTGGGCCGCCAATGGACCAGGGGACACAATACCAAAGCGCTTATCTTGGCGGTAAAAGACAATCCTGTGGACATCGTTACCCATCCTGGTTTATCATTAGATATAGACACAAAGGCCCTAGCCGAAGCTTGTGCGCAAAAGGGTGTGGCTTTGGAGATCAATACCAGCCATCTGAAAAGCGGTCCTGATTTCCTCAGGGTCGCCAAAGATACGGGGGTTAGATTTGCCATCTGTTCTGACGCCCACTCTCCCGAGCGAGTGGGAGACCTGGCTTTGGGGGTGCGGAGGGTGCAGGAGGCGGGCGTGCCGCCGTGGCAGATTGTAAACGCCCGGTAGGCTAACTGATGTGGTAGAGGGGAGGTAGCACTGTCACCGTTAGAGCGGCGGTGTAAATGGGATGGGTAACTGCTTAGGGGAGAAACGACTGGTAATTATTACTGGACTATCGGGCGCGGGGAAAAGTGAAGCCATCCGTTCCTTCGAAGACCTAGGTTATTTTTGTGTGGACAACTTACCCCCGGTGCTCATCGTGAAATTTGTGGAACTGTTCTGCCACTCCGATGGCAGGTTTGCGGGAGTGGCCATCGTCTGCGATATTCGCGGCGGCCAGTTTTTTGATGATCTTTTTGTTGCCTTCCAAGAACTGGAAGCATTGGGGTACAAGTACAATATCCTGTTTCTGGAGGCTTCCGACGAGGTTCTAATCCGGCGGTTTAAGGAAACCCGTCGGCGCCATCCCCTCGGTCCTGAGCGGGGGATCGCGGAAAGCATTTCCGAAGAACGCCGTCGCCTTGGGGAGTTGCGGGGACGGGCCGATCGGATCATTGATACTTCCTCCCTTACGGTGGCGGAGCTAAAGAAGCAGATTACCGCCTATCTGGAAAAGACAGAAACCGATCGGTTGACAGTAACCTGTATGTCCTTTGGTTTTGCCAACGGTATCCCCTTGGATGCGGATTTGGTTATAGATGTACGTTTCTTGCCAAACCCCTTCTATGTGGAGTCCCTGAAGAATCTCACCGGCAATGACAAAGAAGTGGATGAGTATATCTTTAAATGGCCCATTGCCCAACGTTTTATGGACAAGTTGCTGGACTTTGTGGGTTTTCTTACCCCCCAATACGTCTCGGAAGGGAAGACCCATCTGACCATTGCCATCGGATGTACCGGCGGTAGACATCGCTCTGTGGCGATGGCTAACCGGTTAGCTGAATATGTGAGGAGTCAAGGGTATAAGACTGTCCTGGAACATCGCGATATATAAATTGGGCAGGGGGCGTGGTCATGCGCGCGTGGAAATGGTTGTACCCCGGTATGGGGGTGAAAAGATGGGTGGTTCTGATCACCCTAGGTGTGTTTTTGTTAGCCCTGGGTCTTGGCGGAATCTTTCATCTTTCGGGCTGGGCCTTTCCCTACCAGTTGGAGGCCGTTGAGGTTCTTGCCCCGGCGGTGGGGCAACATTTGGATGTGGGCTTTGCCGTTGCCTTTATCCTGGCCGGGGGAACCCTTGTAGTCATAGGGATCCGCCGGGTGGTTTTGTCTATTACCTGTGTCCTCAGTCCCTGTCCGGCGAAGGACATTGTGGATGTGGTGTACCGGGAGCGGCAGCTGAACCGGGGCCCGAAGATTGTGGTGGTGGGGGGCGGCACGGGGCTGAGTACTATGCTCCGGGGCTTGAAGGAGTATACCACCAATATCACGGCCATTGTCACTACCACCGATGATGGCGGCAGCTCCGGCCGGCTTTCGGAAGAGTTGGGGGTTCTTCCGCCAGGGGACATCAGAAACAACCTGGTGGCCCTAGCGGATACAGAACCCCTCATGGAGAAGCTATTTCAATATCGGTTTTCCCAAGGCAATGGATTAGCGGGTCACAGTTTTGGTAATCTCTTTTTGGCGGCCATGACCGACATTACCGGGGATTTTCAGGAGGCCATCAGGCTTTCCAGTCGGGTCTTGGCGGTACGTGGTCTAGTGTTGCCGTCCACCCTGAACCGGGTGGTGCTGGAGGCGGAGTTTACCGATGGCACGCGGGCCAAGGGTGAGTGCAACATTGTAGCGCAAAGAAAACAGATCAGACGCTTGCAGCTTGACCCGCGGCCAGAGCCAACGGAACTGGCGATTTCGGCCATCCACGAGGCGGATCTCATCATCCTGGGCCCGGGTAGCCTGTATACCAGTGTCTTGCCTAACCTATTGGTTCCGGAGATCACCGATGCCATTGCCCAGGCCTCCGCGTTGAAGCTGTATGTCTGCAACATCATGACCCAACCGGGGGAAACCGACGGCTACAAGGCTTCGGACCATGTCCGTGCTGTTTTTGACCACGTGGGCTTTCCCATCGTTGAATACGTGGTGATTAACAATGAGTCCCTGAGTCCGGAACTGGCGGCTCGTTACGCCAACGAAGGGGCCTATCCGGTAGAGGTGGATGTGGAAGCTTTACGTGCCTTGGGCTGCAAACCGGTGGTTTCTCCCCTCCTTAACGGCCGAGAATTGGCCCGTCATGATCCTGGTAAATTGGCGCAGATCATTATGCACATTCTATTTAAGTCCCGGGACGAATAGAATGAAAAAGGGGATTCATGCATAGGAGTGATCATGGCGATGGCCTTTCGGTCTTCCTGGCGGATTCCGCTGGGTGATGTGTGTAGGGTGGGTGCCCGGAAGAACTTTTATAGGGTAGTTACCTCCCGGGCCCAACTGGAGGATCTGTGGTCGTACCTTTGGCAGCCCGGTCCGTTGCCAAAGGTTGATTTCGACCGGGAAGTGCTTCTGGGTGCCTTCCTCGGAGAGTGCGCCACGGGAGGGTATGACATCCGGATCCACCGGATATCCAAGCGCCGTGGCCAGTTGATTGTCCACATCAAAATCCAACGGCCTCGCCCCCAGGATCTGGTGACAATGGTGGTGACCTATCCTGGACATATCGTTTCCATCCCCAGGGAAACCTTGGTTGGCGTCAAGACGGTAATCTTCCAGAATCAGAATCGGGAGTTGCTGGCTGAGGTTCCCTTGTGCAAATAACGATCGTGGGGTGGCAAGATGGCTAGGACAGTGTTCACGGTGATCACACCCCGGGAGATCAGGCTGGTTGTTATACCCTTGCTCACCTTGGTTCTCCTCGGTAGTGTCGTGCAGCGGGTGGAACGGTTGTTATACGGTGTAAGACCTGGGGTAACCCTGGAGGGACAGCCCATGGGTGGGTTGTTTCCCCACGAAGTCCGGCGCATTGTGGAGGATCTGGCAGAAGTCCACAGCACACCGCCGGTGAATGCACAGATCGACAAAGCCACCGGTGAAATCATCCCTGGACAGATGGGACGCATGGTGGATGTGGACGGAACGGTGCAAATGGTCCTGCAGGCTAGTCCTAGGGAGAGCCTGAAGCTGGTATACACCGAGGTCCGTCCGGAGATCACCTTTGAAATGCTGGCTAGCCTTCACGATGTGCTGGGGGTCTTTCATACGGTCCTGATGGGTAGTCCTGGCCGTATACAGAACATTCGGTTGTGCATGACCGCCATTGATGGGACGGTGGTGGGGCCGGGGGAGGTTTTTTCCTTTAATCAGGTGGTGGGGGAACGTACCTATGAGAAAGGGTACCGCCCAGCGCCGGTCATCGTGGGTAGCTCAGTGGTGGATGATGTTGGAGGTGGCGTTTGTCAGGTTTCCAGTACCCTCTACAATGCCGTGCGACTGGCAGGTCTGGAGATTGTAGAGCGGCACTTGCATAATATGTCCGTCACCTACATTGCCCGGGGGATGGACGCCACCGTGGCGTGGCCCGATGTGGACTTCAAGTTTCGGAACAATACCCCGTGGCCAGTGATCATCTCAGCGGTGGTGGATGGTGGACAGGTGAGAACTGCCATTATTGGCAGAAAACAGTGAGGAGATGCTGAATGGCTGATACCTTTTCCCGCAGAGTGAAAGCAGAGCTGGCTACCTTGCCCGTGGATAGGAAATGTTGTGTGGAAGCGGAGTTAGGTGTGCTGGTGGACTTGACCGGCCGACTGACACCGGGTACCACCGAGGGAAGGCAATTCGAATTCTGGTTTGATCATCCCTCGGGTGCCAAGCGGGTTTTCATGTTGCTCAAACAGTTGGGGGTCAATGGTGCCTTGGAAGTGGTGCACACGGGACGACCCAGGCGGTCAAAATATGTGATCCGTATCCCTGCGGAAGTCTTGGGCTTGCTTTCGGAAGGACCCACCAATCTGGAAAATAGCTGCTGCCAGCGAGCCTGTCTGCGAACCTATTTTCTCTGTACAGGTTCCATCACCGATCCACAGCGGGGCTATCATCTGGAGATAAGCCTTACGGATCGGAACGAGGCGGATCTGGTCATGGGTTATCTGAAGCAGCTGGGGATTGAAGGTGCGGGGTTGGTTTACCGCAACCGTAGTCCCGTGGTTTACCTGAAGCGGGCCGACAGTATCGCTGATTTCCTCCGGTTGGTGGGGGCTAGTGTGGCAGTGATGAGATTTGAAGAGGTCCGTGTCCAAAAGAACGTGGTGGGACAGGTGAATCGACTGGTGAACTGCGAAACCGCCAACATGGACAAAACAATCAAAGCCGCTATGGAACAAGTGAACGAGATTAAGCTTATCGAGGCGAGGATGGGCCTGCATAATCTGCCCGATGGCTTGCTACAGGTGGCCTTAGCGCGACTAGAACATCCCTATGTCAGTTTGGCGGAGCTCGGCCGCTACCTGGATCCCCCCCTTACCAAATCGGGGGTGAATTACCGGTTGCGAAGACTTAGTGCCATCGCCGCTGAGCTGTCAGACCAGGAGGATAAGCAACTGGGTTAACGGGGTCAACCCG
>DUMW01000097.1 GCA_012839765.1 Bacillota bacterium | reverse complement strand
CCCGAAATAGGCCCTTCTCAAGTGCGAAAGACTCGGCCTAAGGTCCTTAACCAGAGATGGACCACCGTTTGGCGTTGGAGTAAGGCTTTCAAATGCGGCTTTTTGGGTAGCAGTTGAAGTCTACGAAATCGCAGTATTAGTTTCGGATCTCGAGTCTTGCAAGGTTCGTCAAGCAATAGTGTACATAATTTTGCTATGTACAGGGAGCCACCGGCAAGGGTAGCTCCCTGTACATTCTGTTATCTACGGGAGAGTTCTTCGTATACTTCGTTATAGTACAGAGCATTTTCCACCGGCGTGTTCGGGGGAATGTGATTCCCCACTGCCATGAAGTATCCAGGGCATGGTTTGCCAAGGCGCATGCACCTTTCCACTTCGGCCCGGATGTCTTCTTTGGTTCCAGTCAGCAATACCCGGGTATCCACGTTCCCGATGATCACATGGGTCTTACCATATTTTTCCACTATGTATTCCAGATCGGTCAATGGTTCTAGGACAAAACCGTGGGCTCCCGCTTGGGCTATGTCATCCACAAACAACGTATAATCCCCATCGGATGTGAACAGAATCTTCTTGCCGGCTTCAATGATGGGGGCCCACAGGCGTTTGTAGGCAGGGAAGACGTATTCTCTGTACCAAGCGGGATGGAGGATGGGCCCACTGCTCCAGACAATATCATCATGGCACATGAATACATCCACGTCGGTTTTGGCGAAGGCTACGAAGAACTGGGAAATCCACTTTTCCCAACGTCGGGCAACCTCGCCGAACCGGACGGGGTCGTAGCCCGCGGCCAAAAGAAGCATCTCCCAGCCGAAGGCATCTATGAACCCCGAAAACATTGTTATGTAGACTCCACAACTGTTCACACAGTCGGGAAACCTCTTGCAAGCTTTCGCGTACTGGGTGTGGTACATCTCCACGAGGTCTTCCTCGGGCCATACTCCATACTCTTCCGCCGGATCGAAGGCATAGACGTCTTCTACATCCTGAAATGGACTTGGTTTTGCCTGCCGTTTGTCTGCACCATCGGCTTCATACACCCCATGGCCCATATCGGTTCTGCGTCCATGCACCATGAAGTTGCTGCTAACGCTTACGGTCCAGTAGTAGTCATAATTCCAGGCCTTCACGAAACGGATGCTAGCTTCTTCCTGCTCTTGGGGGTCACTTTTGCTGGAGACATTGGTGCCTAGGACAGCGTTAACCAAGTCCCAGTGCCTGTTAGCCGAGTACTCGGTTCTTGGTACCCGGGACGGCATCTCTAGGTTTATTGCTGCCCAACCGTCTGCATACGACACGTTGGTTTCCTCCTCCTGCTTTTAGGTTTGTACTAATCTGCCAATTCTACGGAGAGACACTGGGCGTATTCGGTGGTCTTCTCCGGAGGCAACTGGACAAATAACCCGTAATTGCCTTGTTCGAAGGATAGCATTTCGTCACGGCCTAGAAGCTTTACTGCTACGATCCTCTTGGTCTGATCCAGAGCAAGACTTCTCACCAGGACTTTGCGATCCTCTGGCCAAGACATCAGGAAAACATACACCTTGTTGCCCTTGGTGGTAAAGCGGAAATCTTGGGTAGTCCAAGCCATTTCCCGTTCCTTGAAGGCGCCCCCCTCTATCGTGGTGGGCCCTTCTCCGGAAACCTTCCATGATCTTGTACCATAGATGCCTTCACCATTCACCTTGATCCAGCGTGCCATACGATCCAATATGTATCGACACTCGTCGTCTAAGGTTCCGTCAGGTCTTTGCGGGATGTTCAGTAGCAGGTTTCCGTTCTTGCTTACAATATCCACGAGCATTTCAATGACTTGCTTAGGTGTCTTGTATGTGGCGCGGACATTGTAGAACCAGCTGCCCACACAGGTGTCTGTCTGCCAAGGATAGGGGATTATGTCCGGTTCTACTCCTCGCTCTATATCCAAGACACCGATGGCTGCTACACTGGGATTACGATCCTTGTGGGTATAGACTGCTTGGTTTTGGCGACGATGCCGTTTTGCGCTACTATTGTAAAGATGAGCTACAATGTGTAACCCGTAGATGTCGAAGGGCAAGCCTCCGTCGGAATAGAGGAGGTCCGGTTGATGCTGGTCAATGAGGTCCTTGATTCGCAAGAACCAGTGCTTGTGCCACCAGGGATTTTCCGTGTACCAGGGGCCCATCTTCAACTGGTATTCCTGCTGGTTGGGTAGATAGAAATCCTCGTAATCCGGGTCACTGCCATCATAGGGTACGCCCGCATAGGGCCCCTGCTTATCCATGCCCTTGTTGACACTGAACCAGGAGAAGGTGGCTCCTAGGTGTTCCGATAATCCAAAGGGTAACCCATGTTTCCTGGCGGCCTCCTGCCAAAGACCTACGATATTTTTCTTGGGACCCATGTTTACCGCATTCCACTTGTTGTGGGTGGAATCCCAATTGTCGAAGTTGTCATGATGAACTGCCTGGGCCACGAAGTACTTTGCTCCGGCGGCCACATACAGTTCCATCAATCCTTCCGGGTCAAACTTTTCCGCTTTCCATAGTTTCACGATGTCCTTGTAGCCAACCTTTGATGGATGCCCGTAGACGCGCCAATGATGGCGATAGTGCTCGTGCCCCTCGATGTAGATGTTGCGGGCGTACCAATCGCCCACCATGGGTACGCTTTGGGGACCCCAGTGGGACCAGATTCCCAGCTTCGCATCCCGGAACCAATCGGGACACTGGTAAGTTCGCAACGATTCCCATGTGGGTTCAAAGGGACCGCGCTCAATCGACAGCTTCATGATTTGTCGACCTCCTTATAAATTTACAGTTTTCTTGCTTGGATCCCCTGTTGAAACTTCTCCACCAGGTCCAACGAAACCATACCTGTTTGAAAAAACTGGGTGTTGGCCATGCCGCAGGCCATAGCCAGTCTGATTGACTCTTGTTTGTCCTTTCCCCGCAAGAGGCCAACGGCTAAGCCAGCTACAAAGGAATCACCGGATCCCACGGGGTTGACCACTTTTACCGGAGGTCCGAAGAAGTGATATACGCCATCGTCTAAGGCAGCAAGGCAACCAGCGGCGCCTAGTGTAACAACGGGCAACTCTATTCCCGTTTCCTTTAGTTCTATTAGGAGTCTGACGCAAATCTGCAAGTCGGTAGTGTCTTTTCCGGACAGTTTGGCCAGTTCCTCCTGATTGGGCTTGATGGCATAGGGCTGTTCCCGTAGGCCTTCGACCAGATAATCCCCACTGGTATCCAAAACGAACCGCCTTCCCTTGGCTTTGGCTCGACTAATTAGCTGTCGGTAGAAGTCCTTAGGCAAACCTTGGGGGAGACTGCCGGAACCGGTGACAATGTGACATTCATCCAGGGCTTCTTCATATGTGGCAAGGAATTTCTCTATTTCTTCCGCTTGAACCGTCGGTCCTGGTTCCAGGATCTCTGTGGAGGTTTGATTGACTTCATCGGTGATGTTGATACAAATCCGGGTCTCGCCGGCAATGGGGACGAAACGATTCCGGATATTCCGTCGTTCTACTTCCTCCTGGATAAAAGCACCAACCCTGCCGCCCACCACACCGGTGGCGGTAACGGCCACACCCAGGATGGCGGCCACCCGGGCCACATTCAGTCCCTTGCCGCCGGCGGTGGCGGTTACTCTCCGGGGCCGAAATACTCTTCCCACCTGGAAATCATCTACGGAGTAGACTTTGTCCAAACTCGGGTTCATGGTAATTGTGAGCAATCCAAATCCCACCTTAGAGTTCATCAGCCAACCCACTGCAGCCACACAGCAGGATCTTCTCCCGTACTACCTTTTCCACTGCGGCCTTGGCCGCGCCCATGTACCGACGGGGATCCGTCTCCGTGGGATCCTTGCAGAAGCATTCTTTGATGGCCTCCGCCATCGAGTCTTTCAGTTCTGTGGCAATGTTAATCTTATTGATCCCCCGCCGGATGCATTCCCTGATCACCTCATGAGCAAGGCCCGAGGCCCCATGGAGGACCAAGGGCAGGTTTAGCCTGTTTCTGATGGCGGATAGACGTGGGAAATCCAGTTTCGGTTTCCCTTTGTATTGCCCGTGCGCAGTACCGATGGCGACGGCAAGGGTATCCACTTGAGTGGCCTCAACAAAGGCTTCCGCTTCCGCGGGATCTGTAAGCGCCGCCTTTGTGTCGTCCACCATCAGATCATCTTCACTGCCGCCGATGCGCCCCAACTCTGCTTCCACTGCGACTCCGGCCGCATGAGCCACTTTCACCACTTCCCGAACCAGAGCTACGTTCTCCGTGTAGGGGAGGTGAGAGCCATCGATCATTACTGAGGTATACCCGTGCCGGATACACCGGACGATGGTTTCAAAGGAGGAACAATGATCTACATGCAGCCCAACGGGGATATCCACCAATTCTGCAGCGGCCTTGACACAGGCAGCAATTTGCGGGATGCCGGTATGGCGCAGGGTTCCCGGTGTGGTCTGAATGATCACCGGTGAGCGCTGTTTGGCGGCGCCATCGATCACCGCTTGCACCGTTTCCAGGTTGTGCACATTGAAGGCGGCAATGCATAAGCCCCGTTCTTGAGCTACTTTCATCAGCTTGATTGGATTCACTAAAGGCACGGTTCTACCCCCTAAAGAGTACCTTGCCCTTGACTTTCCCTGGCTGAGCTAGGTCCGCGAAAACTTGGACCACATCGGACAGGGGAACGATGCGATCAATCAATTCTTCGTACTTGATGAGTCCCTTGCTGAAATAGTAATCGGCCAACTCCCATTCGGAACCGGGGAAGGGTGCTGAGTAGGACATCCAGGAACCACGCAGTGTCAATTCCTTTCGATTCAGCAGTTCAAACTCCTGGGGCGCGATTTGCAAAGGTTTGGTGGGTGTGCCGATAAACATCACATTACCTTTGTTCGCTGCCAGCTCCAAACTCAGTTTTTCGGTGAATTCCACCCCCGCGGTCTCAAAAATCATGGGCAGACCTCGTCCTTTGGTCAATTCCATTACCTCTTGATGAAAATCTTTATCGGTGGTGTTGAAGCAAAAGTCGGCCCCGTATTTCTTCGCAATGGCCAGCCGGGACGGATCCAGATCGAAGGCGAAAATGCGTCTAGCCCCTAGGAGCTTTGCACATTGCAAAGTTAATAGGCCAATGGTGCCTACCCCCAGGATTCCCACATCGGTGCCTCCGTGAAAGCCCATAACGGAAAGACCGTGGAGGGCCACGGTGGTGGGCTCGAAAAGGGCACCCTGCTCAAAACTAATTCCTTCAGACAGTTTCCATAGATTTTTTTCGGGCAGCTTTACATATTCGGCCCAACTACCAGGCAGTCGCGAGCCGATAAAACTATAGTGGCGGCAGAGGGCGTAATCTCCCTTCGCGCAATCTACACAAACCATACAGGGGAGGAGGGGAGCACCCACCACCGGATCGCCTACTTTGATCCGGGCGGTATCTTTGCCTACTTCCACCACTTCACCGGAAAACTCATGCCCCAGGATGATGGGGTAATATCGGGCACTGGTGCCCAACACCCGCGGCAGGTCAGAACCGCAAACTCCTGTAGCCCGTACCCGCACTAACACCTCGTGGGGCTCAATCCGAGGTTTGGGTACATCTTCATAGCGAATGTCCCCAGGTCCATGGACCACTGCCGCTTTCATCATCATCTATTTCCACCTCCCTATTCACCCAGGCTCAGCTCGGCAAGGTCGCCAAAGCAACCCTTTAACTGTTGGTAAAGCTTTAGGTATAGTTGATAATATCTAGTATAAATCTGATGGTTAATCGGGTTTGGTTCATGGATCCTTTGTATGCGTACCGTTTCCTTCACGGCGGAGGCGAAGTCCCTGTATACCCCTACACCCACTCCGGCTAGGATTGCCGCGCCTAATGTGGTCGCGTGATCCGAGAAGGGAACCTGAATGACCTTGCCGATGATATCTGCTTTCAATTGGGTCCAGACTGCGCTGTTGGCGGCACCACCGACGCTGACCAGAAACTCGGTTTCCGCCTGGGCTTCCAAGGCGGTTTCTAGGTTATGGCGCAGGGAATAGCCCACACCTTCCATCATAGCTCTAATCATGTGGGCCCTGGTTTTGTTGAAGGATAATCCAAAGAAGACTCCCCGGGCGTTACTGTCCCAGATGGGTGACCGTTCGCCGGCCATGTAGGGGAGGAAGATCAACCCGTCACTGCCGGGCCTAATCCGGGCCGCTTCTTCACTCATCACCACAAAGGGACTAATGCCCCGCTCTTGGCCCAGCTGTTCTTCGTAGGCACCTAGTTCTTCCCGGAACCAGCGCAAAGTTCCACTGCCACCCACGGTACCCCCTTGCAGCAACCAAAGGCCCGGCACCACATGGTAGCCTAGGATCAGGCGGGGATGCATACGCGGTTTGTCAAGGACGATACTCATTCCACCGGCCTGACCGCCCTGCTCCTGGGTTTGGCCCGGCTGGATCACCCCTGCCCCCAAGGTGCAGCAAGCGGCATCCAATCCTCCAGCAACCACGGGGGTTCCCGGGACAAGACCCGTCTCTTGGGCTGCCGCAGTGGTCACAGTACCCACAACCGCATGGCATGGGGACAAGGGCGGGAACTTTTCCAGATTGATCCCCAAGGTTTCTGCCATCTGTTCATCATAGCGCCCCTGGGACATATTGAAAAAATGAAAGGCGTAGGCCTGGGAGTATTCCTGGGTGTAGGCACCGGTCAGTTTGTATACGATATACGAATTGCTCTGAAGGAATTGATGGGTCTTCCTATACACTTCCGGTTCATGTTCTTTCAACCACAGGATCTTAGGAGTCCCATAGGCCGGATCTATTGGATTACCGCTTAGACTGAAAAGTCTTTCTTCTCCGGCCTGCTCTTTCATCCACTGGACAGGGCCTTCCGCCCGGCGATCAAGCCAGATCATGACCCGGCGCAGCGGACGGCCCCCTTCGTCCATGGGTACCCAGGACCAACTGAGACCGGCCACGCCAATGGCGGCGATTTCCCTGGGGTGGAGCTTGCCGAAACGGATCATCCCGTTTATGCCCTTGCACACCGCATTCCACCAGTGAAGGGGATCGTGTTCTACCCAGTTCACCGCGGGATAAAAAGTCGCATAGGTCTCGGTTTGACTGGCCACCACATCTCCTTGAAAATTGAAGGCTGTAATCTTACACCCGGATGTACCGATATCGATCCCCAGTAACAGATGCTTGGCCACGGGACCAACCTCACATTCAAATAATACTCGCTATGGAGCGTCCTTCCACGAATTCTGTCTTCAGACGCACCAAAGTGGGGTAGTTATTCTTGTCCCCCGACAGGCGTCTGTACAGTAACTTCGCAGCCTGGGTGCCGATTTGCTCACGGGGTTGCACTACCACCGCCAGAGGGGGATTAACAACCACCGAAAGCTCTAGATGATCGAACCCCACCACCGACAGATCCTCGGGGATTTTCGTCCCTAGCTCCTGCAAACAGGTGATGGCGCCGATGGTCATTTCGTAGTTGGAGACCAAGACTGCCGAAGGAGGACGAGACTGGGTCATCAGTTTTTTCATCAAGTCGTGACCGGTGCCCGCTTGGTAATCCCCGTAGACGATGAGGTCCGGATCGATGGGCAGCCCGTAGTCTGCCATTACCCGACGATAACCTTCCAAACGTTCCCGGGCGGTGTAAATGGACTGTGGGCCGGCGATCAAACCAATGTGTCGGTGCCCGCGGATAATAAGCTGCTCGACCGCATGGTATACCGCGTTGGTGTTGTCCACAACTACGGCATCGGTCTGGAAATCCGAGGTCAAGCGGTCAATGAGCACCACCGGTAGCTCCCCTGCGGCGACCTCCTCGATGTGTGATCCTTGGTCACTGACCGGCATGACAATGACTCCATCCACGGCCTTGGATTTGACAAACTCAAGCTTCTCCCGCTCCTTGGCTGGATCGTTGCTGCAGCTGCAGACGATGACACTATATCCGTGGGGCTCGAGATAACGTTCGATGTTCTCGATGATGCTCATGGAAAAGATATTGGACAGACTAGGCACCAGCACCGCCACCGTCATCGACCGGTTAGTGCGCAGGGTCTTAGCGATGGGATTGACCCGAAAATCCAATTCCTTAATCGCCCGTTCAATCCTGACTCTGTTTTGCTCGGTTACCCGGTGTCCGTTCAAATATCTGGAGACGGTTCCTACGGAGACTTTAGCGAGCCTAGCCACGTCTTTGATCGTCACAGCCATGTCTTCTTCCTCGTTGTTGAAACGTTATAACCGAATTCTAGCATAACCGGTGAAAAAGGTAAACACGCTAAACCCTTCCAAGAGCGGTTATACGTTTTTTGTGATAGGTCTTTGTTATCTTTCTTGTGTTACCATTTCGTTGGAGAACTAGCTTTTTCTACTGTTTCCCTGGAGTCTTGGGGGCTTGTGGAGTTATCGGTACCACGTGCCTTTGAGCAACGAAGGCAGTGAAGTCTCTT
>DUMW01000096.1 GCA_012839765.1 Bacillota bacterium | reverse complement strand
CTCCATGACAGGATTTCCGCAGATCCAGGAAAATTTCAGCGGCCCTTCGGTGCCTAGGCGTGGTCACAGATACTACCGAATTCATCTGGTAAGGGGCGGTTCTGTTAAGTGAGGGGATCCTTGTGGATCCATCTGTGACAAACACATTTCGATCCATTGAATCAAGTTTGTCCAACGCATTAACCGGGATGCCTAAGCATCCCGGTTAATGCGTTAATCATTAATCAATCCTGATGGTGTAGCTGAGCTCACCTTCGGTGTTCAGTGTCAACACATGCATCCTGTGTTGGTACTGGGTGAAACTCATCGTCTGGACCTTTGGTTCTACGGTAGCAGGGAAAGTGATGATCAGTTGGTGACCACCCCTAGTCAAAGTGGCTTGACCTGGCGTTATATCCAGACGATCGGTTTCGGTGAGAAGTAAGGGGATACGCTCTTCGAAGGCACCCTGATGTGCAACGGTAACCTCGATGCGGTCGTCTTTAAAGGTGACGGTTTTGTTGCCGCGATTGCCCAAAGGATAGGTCAGACTCAATTCACCTGGGGGTAGATCTTTTACTCCCACGGTGGGGGTGAAGGCTACGCCATCTAGGAAATATGTGGGCAGCACCTGTTGGGTTTCGTAAACACGGACGCTGTTCTTTTCCCGGGTGCCCCAGGAAAGGCCCCGGCTGCTATTTCTGTTACTGGTTTCGGTATGGCTTGCGGACAGAATGCCCATCTCGGGATGCCAGAGGATTCCCAGTCCAAAGGCCTGCTGGGCCGCTTGACTCTGTCCAGCATTGAAGATGGCGTAGTAGCTGGGGCGCCGGATGTAGGTGAAAGCCAGTGGAGACCGATCGTCGACCCGTTGGTGATTGAACGTGTCGTACTTGATGTAGGGTAGCATCCCTATGGCCTCGGCCCGTTCTGCGTTGGTGGGGTGGTAATTGTACATGATCCGGTTGTAGACGCCGTAGGGATTGTAGGAATTACCACCGGTGTATCTAAGGTCGGGAACATTAGGCCAACGGCCAAGGGTGCTCTGTTCTTTGGCTGCGGCGATCTCCGCTTCCACCTCTTCTTTGGTGCGGACAAAGGCCCGGGCAATGGGCAAGACTTCCGCTAAGGGGATATCTTTTCGATCGAAGGTTACCGAAGCTTGCCGTTTGCTGGGGGCGGAGTTGGTGGTGAAGTAGGAACCGTCGGGCTCAATGACGAGGTTGTAAGACAACCAGTCAAAGAACTTGCTTTCCTTTTCCACCAGATCTTGGAGGTATTCGGTGTTGCGCATGTAATTGTAATCGCCGATTAAGTTCTGCAGGTGCACCGAGAGATTGTAGCCCATGTCCAGACCATTGGCTTCGTAGTAGAAACCAGCTGGGCTGATAAACTCCTCCCCAGACTGGCGGAAGCGCTCGATCAACCGCTGTTCAAGGGCGGGCTCCGGGGCCCATTCCAGATAGGCCATGGTCAATGACCAGACAAGGGTATACTGGTTGGAGTAGCCGCGCCCTTGGTTCCAGGCCGCCGGATCATTGAGCATGGCTAAGATGGCCTTCCGGGAGGCGGCCATAATTCTTTCGTACAGATCCTCATCGATGAAGGGAAAGTCTGGATCCCTTTCCTTGGCTTCGTTGAGCAGCCGGATGGATTGCATTAGGAACTGAAGCCCAAAGGACGTGGCCGCGAGGTTGTACTGGCCGTAGCCATACTCAGAAAACAGGCCGTTGGGGCCTTGGAGAGTTAAGAAATGCTCCACTGCTGCTTCCCAGCGTACCCTTAGTTCCGGCATGCCATAATAGGGGTTCCAATCGGCCTTGCGGGAGTAGAAGTAGGCCAACCATAATTGGTTTTCCTGCACCCGCGCGTTGTATGGTTTGTTATCTGCGGGGTTACGATGAACGATAATATCGAAAAAGCCGCGATTTGGTTCCTCTAACCGCACCGCATTGGCCACTTCGTGGAGATGGGTGAAGTAGTACAGCAAATGGCGCCGATCGTTAAT
The DNA here is from genome assembly GCA_012839765.1 of Bacillota bacterium. NCBI lineage: Bacteria > Bacillati > Bacillota > Bacillota bacterium. The sequence goes on along the minus strand of DUMW01000096.1, from coordinate 2,368 downwards.
CCAGACCAGCGGTGAGAGGAAGTCCTCGTCTTCAAAATCGTCCACACTAATGGTACTGAAGTCCACTGGAGGTACCGGAGGAACCTCCGCTGTCGAGAGACGGACCGGACCAAGCATCGGGGATTCAACTCCTTGCGCTTTAGCGACAATGCCCACTTCATAGGGATATTGGGGTTTGAGATTGTCAATCTGGTAACGGGGTTCGTTGATGGTGCCGACGGGCTTACCATCTACATACACAGTATACTCCACTTCCGGATAGCTAGCCAGTTCTTGAATATGGGGCCAGCTGATGGATAGGGAAGTCATGGTCCGCTCCGCGAGGGAAATAGTGGCATCATTACCCCAGCTAAGTAAGTAGGCCTTGCTCTCTAGCGCATCGGCATAGGCCTGCTTTAGCTCTTGATAAACCGCCATCCGTTCATCACCGGTGGCCTTATCGTTGGTGGCGATAGCTTTGGCCCTTTCTAGCACCCCAAGGAGGTGGTCCAAGGCGGCCGGGGACAACTCCAGGGGACGGGACTGCAGAAGGCTCTGGGCCAGCTCAATTTCTCCCTGTAAAGCCGATTGGACATCGAGGGTATAATGTAGGGTGGTGCGTCCCATTTGGATCATCCAGGTGGCCCTGTTTTGGGATGTATCACCAAAGATGATCTTCAGGTATTTGGTCTCGGCTGGCAAATTGTGACAGGACCACACTACCTTTCGCCAGGTCGTCCCGGACACAGATTGCGATTCCTTGGTGACATTGGACAGGACTGTGTATTGGATATTATCGCTAGAGACCGCAAAGGACATATCTCCAGGGTAGGCCACATCGAAGTCTTTGTTGTACCAGGTCACCACTTCGAAGCCGGTAAAACTGCCGAAGGGAAAGCTAGGCACTTGGTATATCACATAGGCTTCTTCGTGGCTAGTTTTGTAAAACCGGGTATCATCTCCCGCATACCGTTGGGGATAGGTGGTGGTGAGGGCGATGTTCGGTGTGGCGGCAAAAACCTGCTCCAGGTCTGCATGTTCATCTACGATGGAAACCACCCCTGGGAGATCGGGGCCCTCCTCCGTTAAACACCCTGTAAATAGTAAGGATGCGGGCAATAGTACCAACAGGATCAATTTCAGCCTACTCACAGTGTTTCCCCCTTAGTTCTCAGTGATCGCATAGTATAGCGTGGTCCGGCCGATTTGGATCATCCAGGCGGCCCTGTTTTGGGATGTATCACCAAAGATGATCTTCAGGTATTTGGTCTCGGCTGGCAAATTGTGACAGGACCACACTACCTTTCGCCAGGTCGTCCCGGACACAGATTGCCATTCCTCGGTGACATTGGACAGGACTGTGTATTGGATATTATCGCTAGAGACCGCAAAGGACATAGGTCCAGGGTAGGCCACATCGAAGTCTTTGTTGTACCAGGTCACCACTTCAAAACCGGTGAAATTACCGTCGGGAAATCCAGGAACCTGGTAGACCACATAGGCCTCTTCGTGATCTAGTTTGTAGAGGCGATTGTTGTCTCCTGCATACCTGTTCGGATTACTAGTGGCCACATCAATGTTCGGTGTAGCTTCGAATACCATCGTCAGGTCGCCGTGCTCATCAACAATGACGGGGACCGGCTCTTTCTGGGAAAAACAGCCGGCCAAAGAAAACGATACTAACAACACCAGTACCCATACTAAGCTGCGTTTACTCATGGTTTCTCCTCCCTATGGTTATATTTGTTTACGTGCAAATAGCCTTTCCGGCTATCCACATCGTCCCTGGGAATTGGCCGCCTCCATCCGATGGCGTAGGTCCCCAGCTTGTGGTTAAAACGCATCCTTAGGAGATATACCGTCGAAAACTTCGCTTAACACTCAGCGTACTCCACTGCCCTTCTAGATCTGGGTTATCCGGAATAACCGGTACTGTAGGTCCCTTCTCGTGCAGAGGTTATTCAGGTTGACCGGTAGTTCAGATTCGGTGATGTCTCCTTGTACCGTTAGTAAGGGGCCTCAATTGAGACAAATCTTTTCTCCTAAGGCTCCTTGTACTGTCTTCGAAGGGACGGCTTTTGACAACTTTTGTCCTATGTATAGTAATACGCATGACATCGAGCGTTGCCATGGACAACAAAAACAATATTTGATAAGCATCCAGCCGTATCTTAGGACCCACACACCAAAGAACTTTTTACAAATATCGTTAGAAGTTAGTCGTATTTTACTTCCCAACGGGTTTCAAGTCAAGGGCGCGGTTGCGCCTTGACCCCCTAGTTTTGGAGAATATGCTTGTACTTCATCTACATATCGCATGATTGCTTCGTATTTCTACCAGTTGCACTTTTTACTCATCTTAGGCGGCCTTGAGTGCTTCTTTGGTATG
>DUMW01000095.1 GCA_012839765.1 Bacillota bacterium | reverse complement strand
ACTCTTGAATGATCTTCTCCTTGAACTCATCAGAATACTGGCGTGACTTCATTTGGAAACCCTCCCTGACTCAATACTATCATAGTGCAAAGGGTTTCTCCAAACTCATTGCGGGGCCCTTAGGTAGTCCATGTTAATAAGCTTCTGGACAAATCACATATATTTCAAGACCACACCCATTGGGAGTTGACTAACCAATGCCCTTACACAAACATAGTCTGGTATACATACTCCTGCAAAAAACAACGGTTAGCATAACAGACTCCCCGATGATCCAGCAATCTAGAACACTACATCGCCCAACAACATGAGTACTTGTCTATTGCCTCTAGCAATCCTCTTCGAGTGTTCCAGGCTTCTTGAGGGGAACCACTTTACTGGCGTTCCTTCTGCTCCCCTCAAGCTCAAACTGTTCTCGACCGCCCGAGGCATAAGGCAAGTCCGCGATCTATTGGTTGCCCTTAGCTCGCTAGATATAATGCCTCTATCAATGCCGCTCCAATAAGGAATAGGAATGCTAACAGACCTAGTGCTTTTTCTGTACCGGAAAACCTCAGGGATCGCAAAGTATGCTTTTCTGCCCACTCCTTAGCGGGGAAACTATCAGCCACAAGCAACGATTTGGTGAGAGTCACTGCACAGAATATGGCGTAAGCACTTGTCTCCCATAAACCAATTCGTAAATACTGCATGTTTGCTGCCGCCACACTAGTAAACGGAACCTCAAAGCTATTAGTCCCAGCTACCCAACCGATTGTAGCTCCTTGAACAACTAGTACTAACAGACCAGGGGTAACTACACCAAAACGAACGAATAAATTGCCTGCACCGATTAGCAGTAGCACGATAGCGTTTCTTAAAACGATATATCCCACAGTGGTGGCCACCCCGCCAACTGCGGCACTGGTAGGCGCTACTGTCTGCACATTTACCCACGAGCTAGGCTCTACCAGATATCCTACTGCAAAAAACACCCAGAGCAGAGACTGGAGTAGGAGCCAAATGATGATAGTTCTCTTAACCGCGCCAACTTGATACAAACCGTTAAATAGTCTGCCTAAAGTGCTTGACATGCTGCCACTCCCTTAATTTTAGTCCATCTGCACCAACTCGACTAACGATGTCCATTCACGTGAGATAATTCGCCAAGTTCTGTTAACTCACCTTTCGCCGGTATAGGTTCATAGTGAAAAAATTCTATAGACCCCTTCAAAACTGTGAATGGACCCTGTCTAAATGGGATTAACAATGCCAATACAAAAGCTGTGTACACCTTCTAAGGTCAGATTCTTACTGTAATGTGCCCGAACCTGTAAGCCTATAGGCGTTTGATAGGTTAAACCCACACCGATGCTATGAAGCACATTACTTCGTTCTCGGTTAGTTGCATCTTCCCAAACCTTGGCCACCTCATAATTGATATCAGCTACTAGGGCGTGTGTGAAGTATCGCTGTATTTCCAGCTTAGAATACAAATTCATCTCCCCCACAAACATGGGAGAATCCGCACCTAGTTGTCCGTTACCACCCAAACGAGGTCTGCGATCAAAGGGAGTCCCACTTTGGGTCCATGCCCCATTGATTTCTACACGAGCAACAAAACCTTCCCCCAAATAGGACAGATTCCTAGCTTTTATGTGCCAGCTGATAAACTTCTCGGCCAAGTCTTGCCTATTCGCTAGAACAGTAGCACCAACCTGCACGGAAGTCCCTCCTTGGGTCCAGGTGGTCGTGCCAGGTAAACCTGTTTGGAGCGTTGTGGCTAGGGTCACATACTCACCGCTAGGTACAACTAAGCCTGTGGTTGTACCGATGTCAATAAGGTAGCTCTGTGAATATCCCAAGGCGAAACCTACAGCACTATGTTGCCCCACCGGCACATTACTGCTGACGGAAGTGTCCTTTCGCTCAAGACTGTATTGACTTCCCTCGTGTTCGCCCCAACAAAGCTCGGTGTTCGTTGTATGTGACTGATAACGCATGGTGGTCGGCCAGGGCCCCAAGGGAAATGTTAGCTGGACCGCTTTGCGATGGCTTGGCCCAAAACTGTATTCCCCACCGATAGACGCCAATGTTCCTGCCACATTGTAGTACCGCAGGGCGATCGTTTTTTGGGAAAGGTTCAGGATGTTCTCTATCACGAATTGAACGGGATCCAAGTAGAAGCCAAATCCTTCACTGATCCGCACAACGATATCCACGGCATTTTCCTTGACAGGAATTACGTACATTTGCACCCGATCCAGAGCTCCAATGGCATCGAGGCGTCGCTTCCCCGATGCAAACTGGGAAGCATTAAACAGTGAACCCGGTTCAAGCCGGACAATCCGCGACACTAACCCTTCATTTGTCCCGTGGGCCCCGATAATTCGAACATTGGCAATCTGCATACCTTCATACTGGCTGTACAAATCGACCGCATCTTGGTTCGGAATAACCTGGGGAGCCTTAAGGAACCAAGCAATGGCACTATCTCTAGTCGTAAAATAGTACGAATAGCCGGAAGACTCTACATAGACTGGCTTTTGCCGGCCTACCCCAGCCAGCTGTCGGTAAAAGGCCATATTGCCAGCTAAATCGTCAACCTCTACCTCCAAAGCAGCTTGATAGCTCTTCTCTGCGGCAGCGCGGTCCCCTACATTGTCATGCAAAGACCCGAGAATGGCCAAAGCTTCTAACCGATGGAAAGGTTCAGCAACATGGGGTCTTTCTGCTAAGATCTGAAAGTAGCGTTGGGCCTGCGCCTGATTTCCCAGCCGCAGATGAGTATGGCCTCTTAGGCTCAATACCGCTTCGGCATCAGTAAACTCAGGATCAAGCTGATCAAGATAGTCTAGGGTGGCAGCCAATTGATTCTGGGAATAGGCAAGTGTTGCTTCACGGACAAGCAGCCAGTTGAGAAGATTGGGATCCTCTTTCGTGGGCTGAACATTCCGAGAAAAGCATGCCGGCTCCTCGCCCGCTAAAGCTCCGGCAAGGCTAAAGGCATAGAATTCGGCATCTGGGGATCCACGCCCTTGATCAGGAATGGAAATCCACATCATCTGCTCCTCGGGCGAAAATACACAACTTAACAAGGAGCCAGCGTTGTTGATTCCGTCTAGGAGCCCTTCATATTCGGCACTGCCCGGCTTGCCCCGATCCCGTAGCAGTTCTACCATGGATTCCACACGAATATCGCCGTAATGGTCGGAAAAGAACTGATCGAGCCGCTCTTCACGACGCGCAGAAGACAGCCAACCCGAGGCCTGAAACGGCTGCATATACTCGGTGTTGTACCGGTTAGCCGCAAAAAGCACTCCTCCCTTGGCTCTCCTGATGGCATAACGGTTTGCATCGACCTCCAATACCAATGCATCAGGAATCTTGCTATCCGAAATCACGATATTCATCCCGAAGGTTCGCGGTGTGCCAAGGACAATCTCGATGGCTTCTTCTAGAGTTGATGCATATTGAACAATTTGACGCATCAGAAACACCATGGCCATACCATCGAGTGAATTGTCCGCCTGCTCCGCTAAGGAATAATTTATGGAGACAGTAATTCCTTGGTTGTTCATGGCCTGCATGGTACCTGCATGAGTCGGGTATATATGGGTAATAAATGGATACCCTTGATCCGGCTCATAAACCACCACATAACCATATCGCGCCCAATCCATCATGGATAGATTGTCGAGGTTGCGGGCATGGTACAAGGAGCCACTGGCTGTTGCCTCACCGAAAGCAACTATGGAAGTACAGCCAAAGGTCATAGCCAAATCCTGCGACACATTGCCCATAATAACTTCCATGGGATCGGTGTCTTCGCCCCCACTGACTCCAGAAACAATACCCTCGAGTTCTTGGTTTAAGTCCTCCGGGATGTTTCGCCGAATCCAGGGAGCCATCTTGTACTGAAAGTAGAATTTCTTAAAACCCTGAACGAGCCGCTCAACCCCTGAGACCTGACTGTTCAATGGATCGAGGTCAGCTTTCATTTCCAGCAAGTACTCTTCGGGATATAAATATGTAAGCAGAGTTCCATGTTGAAGCCCCATCTCATAGGGACTGCCCTTAAGATGCATAAAGGCCATGGACCCCATTATCTCCATATACCCTTCTCCAGCATAGAATCTGCTACCAGTTTGCTCCACACGCAATTCCGGGGAACTCTGCGATGAATTCGAGAGCATTGTAATAACTACTGCTACAAAAGCTAGCACCCGTGCCATCCGATGAAGGTAATTCATGTGGCTCAACCATCCTCCGCTATGGGATCTATTGCCGAAATTCTGCCAATGTAGTTTTTCGACAGAAAAATTCTATTCTCCTTTGAAGTAGCCACGCCCCGGCACGGCCTTTTTTACCTATAAGTGGATGCGCCTTGAAGGAAGACCCATCATGAGCTACATCCCTACAGGATAAAGGACAGAGATCTCGAAATCTAAAATAGCGTAATGGAAACAAAAACCACCTGAGCTTGGATGGTGATGGAGAATGAGTACGAAAGGGATTCGGCGTATCCTAACCGCCTTGTCCGTTCTGGCACTCGGCGGAGGTGCCCTCTTTGGAGCATGGCAGCTTTGGCTCAACCCTTATCGTGGTACAGTGTCGGCGTTTCGCCCCTCGGATAGTCTTGAAACTGTGTTATCTAGTTCCTATGCGGTTGAGGATTTTGACTATATCGTGAATCGCTTAAAAGAGCGCCACCCTGCTTGTCTTCAGGGCCTTCCTGATGAGGTGCAAGTTGAATATGAGCGCGAACGCATGAGATTAACCTCGCTTCCAGAGGTGTCAGTTCTATCTCTATGGCAAAGCGCGGCACGCCTGCTCGCTAGTCTAGGCGATGCCCACACCTCCGTGGGGGTCAAATATTTGGACGAGAAACGTCTGCCCTTCACCTTTAGATGGGAGCAAGATACACTTTACTGCGTGGGAAACGAATACGATGGCTATGCTGTGGTTCAGATCGGAGGAATTACTGTCACCGATCTCTATCAACGTTTCCTTAAGCAGTTTTCCTATGAACTGGAGGCATGGGCCAGACACTCCTTTGCTTCAAGTTTGAACCGCGGTCCATACCTATCTTTTCTTGACGTGGATACACAGGGGGAAATCCCGCTCGTGTTAGCCGACGCAAAGAATGGTGACCAGATAACCGCAACTTTTCAGTTGCATGAAAGCCCCGTTGACAGTACAGGTAGAACAGAGCCGGATTTTGAGTATGTGCTGGATTTGTCTACCGGTGTGGGTATTTTTTCCTTGCGCCGCTGTGTATACAACGAGGAGTATAGGACTATACTTCTGGCATTCTTTACGGCGGTTCGGGATCATGACATCCGCAACATAATTGTAGATTTGAGAGGCAACCCAGGTGGCAATTCTATGGTCGCGAATGAATTCGTCCGCTACCTTCCCGCACAAAGCTATTTGACCATGACCACCGAGGTACGTCAAGGCCCGATTATCTGGAAAAACAAGCCGAGACGGCAGATTAACCAAAAGCTAGAGCCGAATTACATGGGAGATGTATATGTGCTGACTGGCCCGGATACCTTCAGCGCAGCGATGGATTTTGCGGTGCTAATCTCGGACAATGCTCTGGGTAAAGTAATCGGTGAAACCCCAGGTAACATGCCCTCGTGCTATGGCGACGTATTGTATTTTCAGACGCCGAATGCAGGGCTGGCATTTACCATATCCTACAAGAGATTTCTAAGACCAGACGTATCCAAACGAGATCTACCGTTAATCCCAGATGTGGAAGTCCCTTCAGCAGAGGCACTCACTGAGACAATGCGCTTGATTGATAAGGGGGGCGATATACAAGGCAGTGAATTTTGAGCCTTGGGTTGTTCACAGTAAGCATAAAAATCACTTTTGCAGTGGACTCACCTAATTATCCCTTGCCAAATATTCCAATTATTGTAAAACTCCATGTTTTTCGGAGCTTTACCTAGGAAAACGATGCTTATTCAATCTATTTAGGAACCCGCAGAAGCTAGCACATGTCACTTCCCACTCCATTTGACCCTTTCTCTTTCCGATTATAAGACCGTATGGTCTGATGGAAGCTCCGTGCGATAACACAAGATCTGATTGTGTTATGTAACAGTACCAGCAACGAGTAGGAGCTAAACCCTCGCAACAGTCTGCATAGTAGTTCCACCAACAGCTGGCACACATTTGTGTTTCCTGCTTTGTGCCAAGACTCCCTTCAAAAAAGGGAAAAAGCAAAGATCTCCCGTCCATAACTCCATGGTCTGTTACAAAACACAAGTGGGTTCTCTACGCAGTAGGACAGACTCCTAGCAACTCGAGGACGTTCCGGAATACCCTTTGGATCTTCAGTCGGCTAGACTAATTTCCTCCAATCGTGATCTGTCCTTGATCACTATCTTCCGATGGCCCTTAAGCTCAAATAAGCCTTCCTCTTGCAGTGCCGTAAGCTTCCGGCTTAGGGTTTCCTGGCTCATACCCAGCTGAGAAGCAAGGTCGCCCTTTGTCATGGGCAAAATGATCTCCTCTCCCCCTCCGGATAATTCCAACAGAGCTTGAGCTAGCCGCTGGGTAGTGGAACTTAGGCTGATAATCTCAATCCTGTTCTCCGCCTCTTCTAGCCTGCGGGCTAGTTCATCCATCACCTTAAAAGTGATCGACGGATATTTCACCATCAATTTCTTAAGTTTGGAGCCCTCTACAACACACATGATGCAATCTTCTATTACTTGGGCATTGTCGGTTAGAGGTAAAGAAGAAAATAGGGAGAGCTCTCCAATGAACTCCCCCGGTTGTACCACACGGAGCACCTGTTCTTTTCCGTTGGTATTGATTCGAAACAGCTTCACCTTACCTGTATACAGAACGAATAATGTGCCGCTCGCCTCACCGGCTCGATACACCATTTCGCCCTTCCGGTAGTGGCGCGAGGAGGCAATCTGGGCTATTTCCAGCCTTTCCTCATCGTTCAAGCTGGAAAAAATCGGGACATGCTCGATACAACTGGCATGCTCTTCACAATGATTGCACCGCATTCTTGGTTCACCCGTTCAGCTAATGGCTTTGCCATATCGTAGTAGCCGCATCGCATTGAGGATTACCGCCAACACCGAACCCTCATGGACTAACATCCCTATGGACATATTCACCGTCTTCAGCAATACACCTGCTAACAAAACTCCCACCACCTGGGGTTTTGACATAAGCCCAGGGAAAAAAAGAAAGAACGTGTGCTAAGTTGACCGTTCGATCCCATATCGTTCCAATATTTCATCTGGCGTGCCAAGCTCCTTTGGCAGTAGTCTCACCGTGT
>DUMW01000094.1 GCA_012839765.1 Bacillota bacterium | reverse complement strand
GAGGATGGTCCCCGGGGGGCCCATCCGCGGCAGTTCGTCTCCTTCCCCGATTGGGAAGAATTCCAGCGGCTTCAGGAACTGGCCCAGGGTGCGATTCGGATTATTACCCTCGCCCCCGAATTGCCCCGTGCCCTAGAGTTTATTGAGAAAGCGGTGGCAGAGGGGGTGGTGGTGGGCATTGGCCACACCAATGCCTCCGCCAGGGAAATTAGGGCGGCGGTGGACGCTGGTGCGACCTTGTCGACCCATCTGGGTAACGGTTGTCATGCAGTTGTGCCGCGCCATGCCGACTACATTTACGAGCAATTGGGAAACGACGGCCTGATGGCAAGTTTCATCGCCGATGGCAAGCACCTGCCGGCCAATGTACTCAAATCCTTCATCCGGGCCAAAGGTGTGCAGCGTTCGATCCTCATCAGCGATGCTGTCTCGCTCACAGGGCTTCCCGACGGGGCCTATACCCTATGGGGGCAGCAGGTGGAGGTGCGAGGAGACATGGTGGTGCTGGCCGGTACTGAGTACCTTGCCGGGGCTGTAAGCTTTCTGCCGGTGGGTGTTTTTAATGCCGTTAGGCTGGCGGGCTGTCTCCTTGAGGAGGCTATCGACATGGCTTCCCTTAACCCTCTGCGTTTGCTGGGGCAGAAGCACCGGGGATTGCAGGTGGGTGCCCCTGGAAACCTGATGGTCTTTCAAGTAGATGACCAAGGCTTGGATGTAAAGGGAGTATACTGCCAGGGAAGCTTGGTGGACCTTTCAGCGGAGATCGGCGCCTGAAGGTGGGAAAAGACGTACTTGAGTTCGCTTCCAGTGGGGGTTGCGGTGTGGTGTGTAAACCAGATGGGAATTAGGAGTTGGACAATGCAGTGTTTGCCATTGGGGCAAGCTCGGTCGGTTGAGCCCACGTTTTGCACCGCTGATGGGGTACTTTCGTCTCTTAAGAAGCTGATGCTGCTTTGGACAACGAATGATCCGGACAGCCCAGGGATCATCTGTATGGTGCTGGCTCAAAGGAAACAGGGGGTAGCGGCAAGGATCTTCCTTGGCTCCATCACCGAGGCGTGCCCAAAGCGGTGCTTTGGACCAACTATGACGTAGCATTGTACTTAATAAAGAGGCCGCAGAAGAATTCATAAGGATTATGGAAGGAGGCGGGTGGCATGATCGGTGTCGTTGGCCTAGGTTTTACCAGTGTAACCTTTTCCCGTTTCCTGGCCATCGCCCAGGAATTGGGTTGTGACGGTTTTGAATTGTGTACCATCCCCGGGGCCCATCGGGGTACCCTGGACTTGACCGAGGGGACGAAGCGCGCCCAGGCGAAGGAGCAGATTGAGGCGGCAGGACTTAGGGTCCTCTCGGTGGCCGGCTACAACGATTTTTCCCTCCCGGCGAATCACCAAAGGGAGGTCGCCCAGCTCGAGTATTATATCCAGCTAGCCCGGGAATTTGATTGTCGCTTGGTCCGGGTCTTTGCCGGGGATGGGACCGACCCTGATCTTTTTGCCCACGTGAAGGCCGGTTTCCAAAGGGCCGTGGCCCTGGCAGAAGAACAAGATGTGGTGCTAGCTTTGGAGAATCACGGTCATCAGTTCAACGATGGTGGGCTTATCTGCCGGCTTTTGGAGGAGATTGACTCTCCCTATCTGCGGGCCACATTGGATACGGGCAATTTCTTTTGGGCTGGGCATTCGGTGGAAACGGGGCATCGGTTTGCAAGACAGGTTTGCTCCTATGCGGCCAATGTCCATCTAAAGGACTTTGTCTACGGCCCCGACGGCTCAGTGCAATTTGTCCCCCTCGGGGAGGGACTGGTGGATTTGCCGGGGATCATTGGAGAACTAAAGGCTGTTGGTTACCAAGGGCCTTACTTGAGTGAGTACGAAGGATTTGGGGACCCCCGTAAGGTTACCGTGGATGCGGACCTCCTTAAAGAGCGGTCGGCCCAGTGTTTGGAATACCTGCGGAGCATCCTCTAGGTATTGTTTGCCACTTAACCTTTGCCCGGGCCAGATGGGGTACGCGTTTTGCCGGTGACCGGCGAGGACGAAACCCGCAATTGACCCACTAAGACAAAGGTTGTGAGACCGGGAGGGGTGGCGGATGACACATCTTTTAGGAACGGACTATCTTGCTGAATTATCCGATCCCAGGGAGCTTCTCCTGGAGGGACTGAACCGGTTTTTGGATGAAGCTTTGGCTACTAGGCGGAAAGAACGGGACAAATCCTTTGATCAATTGCCGTCCCAGGAGGAGCTGGCCGCGGCAGTGGCGGAAAAACGGAAGGAACTGGCCCGGTATCTGGGAGTGGTGGATTCCCGCTTGCCCGTGGAGGCCCTTGAGTATATCTGTTCCACGGGAAGTCCTGCTAAAGTCGCCGAAGGGGCTGGCTACGGGGTGTACCGGGTGCGTTGGCCGGTGTTGGAAGGGGTCTTCGGGGAAGGGCTGTACCTGAAACCCCAGAAGGCACCCATTGCCCGTGCTATCGCCCTGGGGGATGCGGACTGGCTTCCTGAGGACTTGGTAGGCCTCACCAAGGGGCTTGCGCCTGGGGCTCAGTTTGCCCGCCACCTAGCTGAGATGGGGTGCGAGGTAGTGGTGCCGATCCTGATCGATCGTGATTGCACCTGGTCCGGGAACCCCGCCGTGCGGATGACAAACCAGCCCCACCGGGAGTTTGTCTACCGGATGGCTTACCAGATGGGACGGCACATCATCGGCTATGAGGTGCAGAAGATCCTCGCCTTGGTCGATTGGTTTTTCCGGGAATCGTCGGAAAAGCCAGTGGTTGTCTTCGGCTATGGGGAAGGGGGCCTTTTGGCCCTGCACAGCGCCGCCTTGGATGTGCGGATCCTTGGGGTGGGTGTCAGTGGATATTTTGGGGATCGCTTCCGGGTCTGGGAGGAGCCGATCTACCGCAACGTCTGGCGTCTACTTCGGGGATTTACTGATGCGGAGCTGGCTGCCATGGTCGCACCCCGGACACTGATCGTGGAAGCAAGTCCTGCGCCTGTGGTCACTGGGCCCCCTGCTCCTGCGCCATCCCGCCAGGGCGCCGCCCCGGGACGGCTTAGGACCCCCAGTACAGCGGAGGTGCAGGCCGAACTGGCCTTGGCCCGTAAGGCCTACGGTGTTTATGGAGCCACAGAAAAGCTGGTCTTAGTCGAACCAAAGGCGGATCAAGGTCCTGGCACCTCTCGGGCTTTGGGGCAGCTTTTACAAAGCTTTGGTCCCGTAACAGCCCCGAAGGAAGAGGGGCCGGTTACAGTCCTTCATCCCATCAGCCCAGACGAAAACCAGGAGCAAAGGAAGCGTCAGTTTCAACAGCTTTGCGCGTATACCCATTTACTTTGGCAGCGCAGTGGGCAGATTAGAGAGCGCTTCTGGGCCCGGGCGGACGCTACATCAGTGGAGACTTGGAAGGAGACCACCGAAGCCTACCGGACGTATTTTTGGGAGGAAGTGATCGGTAAATGTCCTCCGCCCACGGAATCTCTTATGCCGAGGAGTCGGCGGTCTGAGGAAAACCCAGCCTATGATGTCTATGAGGTATCGATAGACGTTTGGGAGGGGGTGCCGGCCTTTGCTTATCTTTTGGTTCCGAAGGGAATCAAAGAGGGGGAAAGACGTCCCGTCGTCGTCTGCCAGCATGGCTTGGGGGGGGATCCTGCGGTGCTGTTGCGGAGAGGGGCATATAAAGCCCTGGCCCGCACCCTGGCCGAGGAGGGCTTTGTTACCCTTGCCCCGCAGAATCCCTCCATCGGAACGGCCGGTGACCGGTTCCGGGTATTGCAGCGGAAGGCCAATCCCCTCGGTTGGTCCGTTTTTTCCTTCATTGTCGGGATTCACCAGCAATGGCTGACCTTTTTACGGGGCCTTCCCTTTGTGGATCCCGCACGGATCGGCTTTTATGGCTTGTCCTACGGTGGGAAAACGGCACTGCGCGTCCCTGCCATTCTGTCGGGGTATGCCCTTTCTATTTGTTCTGGGGATTTCAACGAGTGGATCATGAAGACGGTGTCGCCGGAGTTCTTCTCCAGTTACATGTTTACCGGGGAGTATGAAGTGTATGAATTCAACTTGGGCCACACCTTCAACCACGGGGAGATGGCCTACTTGATCGCTCCTCGCCCGTTTATGGTGGAACGGGGGACTGACGATCCCTGTGGCAGCGATGAGTGGGTCGCCTTTGAATACGCGAAGGTCCGCCGTTTGTACCTGAAGCTAGGTATCCCCGAACGCACCCACATGGAAGTGTTCCCTGGGGGACATGAGATTTGCTTCCAGGATGCGGCCCAATTCCTCCGCACTTTCCTGGGAGACTAGGCTCTGCTCTTAGCGTCGAACCGAAAGCATGGAAGGGACCAGGGAAAGATTGCCAAATGACGGGGAAAGCCGCTAGAAAGACGATGGGGAGGGATAGCCCAAAGGGTTCTGACCCTGGAAAAAGCATAGCGACGGCCATTTGGCCCACGGCGTAGAAAAATCCTCTTGGTTAGGAAGGAATCTTAGGGGGCTTTGTAGAAATACATTATTAATTGCTTTCATGAACCCGTAATGTAAGTCCAAAGGGAAGATGGTGGCGGTATGGCCATGGTCAGTCGAAATGGTCGGAGTTTCGATAGGGAGGCAGTGTCTACGCCCTTCGGGTTTAAAGGGGGCCTTCTCCGCCTTGACCCCCTAGTTTTGGAGAATATGCTTGTACTTCATCTACATATCGCATGATTGCTTCGTATTTCTACCAGTTGCACTTTTTACTCATCTTAGGCGGCCTTGAGTGCTTCTTTGGTATG